>JBDKUU010000933.1:0-19842 GCA_039679525.1 Phycisphaerales bacterium
GAACGCCGCGTTCGGGGAGCCCCGCTTCTTTCACCGAGTCACGATCTCGCATCCGATGTGGACGGCCGGCACGACGGGTGATATCGACTCGTCATCTTGGTTGTAGGGTGGGGCTTGCCCCACCATAGACCCGAATTAGGAAGAGGCGGTGGGGCAAGCCCCACCCTACTTCGCCCATCGGGCGGGATTGGTTTCGGGAGACTCGTCGTGGTCCGGGGCGATCAGAACTCCCCTGGCATGGAGATATCGCAGACAGGTCCGGCGAATTCGTTTGTACGGCCCGGCGATTGCGCGATGAATTCGCAGAGCGAGGCTGCGATTCCGGGAGAGCCGTTCTTCCTCCGGCGTCAGCAGCTCCGGCTGGAGCTTGCGTTTGTGCTTGCAGAGATGGTAAGTATCGTAGGACTGGAGCCACCGCCGCAGGCGCCGCGAAAGCCATTTGGAGAGCAGGGCCCGATCGCCGATGTGTCGCGAGACCTGGAAGTCGATGATATGGGGGCGGCCGTCGGCGTCCACGAGGATATTGCCCGGCTTATGAAGGTCGAAATGGACGACGTTGCGGGCGTGGATCTGTCGCAGGGCGGCCAGCAGTCTGTCGAAATAGTCTTTGGGCAGAGGAGGTCTGTCGTGGAGACTCGTTCCCTCGATGTACCCGTAGGCGTATGAGTTGGGGCTCAGACGAGCGAGGATCCTGGGCACCTCCGGTATCCCTTCGCAGCGGCCGAGATTGCGAACCTCGCTATGGGTGATGAGTCGGCCGAACCAGCCCAGCGGGATCAGGCAGAAGTGCATCCGTCGGCCCATCTTGCAGACGATCCTGTCGGGTCCGTCATGAGAGCCCGTCGTCTCCGCTTCTCGACGATACAGGGCGCTGGCGGCGAAGAAATCGTGCTTGAAGACTCTCTCCAGAACGTAGCGATCGCCGAGACAACTGATCTGTTCCGGAATACCCGTCGCCCCGCAGGCGTAGAAGCAGCGTCCGAACCACCGGGCCGCTCGGGCGCGACGGGTGGATGGGGCGGACGCGGGTGAAGACATCATCCGGAAGCCCTCGCCGTGGCGGCTCTCAGACAGTCCGGATCTCTCTTCTGCTCTTGCAGGCATTTCTTCCGTACCTCGTGCTGAACGGCTTTTCGACTATCCTAATGGACCGTGCAAACGCTGGTCAAGTCGGCCGTCGTTGGGAGCGTTGGCGGGCCATCGAAAATCAAGCCGAACCGCTTGCCCGCCGATATCACATAGAGTATCGTGTATTCCAACACGGTGTGATGTGAAGGTCAGCGAAATGGCATCGACAATGACAACGATATCGGACGCAGGCGATAGCCGGACGATCGCCGGCAAGCAGATCGTCGGGACGGCCCAATCAGCCAAAGAACAGACGGACGACAGCATTCCCATGTCCGTCAACGGGAACAATGGCTCGTTCACGCTCACGGGCCGGCTGCACAGCTTCCGCAACGCAGTTCATGGCGTGGCGTTGATGCTTCGGTCTCAGCACAACGCCTGGCTTCATGCGTTCGCCTCCTTCTGCGTTCTGACCGTCGGGGCGTTCTTCCATCTGACCGACGCCGAATGGTGCTGGATCATCCTGGCGATCATGGCGGTCTGGACGGCCGAGGCGTTGAACACGGCCCTGGAGTTTCTGGCGGATGCGGCTAAGCCGGACTATCACCCCTTGGTCAAGTGCGCAAAAGACGTCGCCGCCGGCGGCGTGCTGATCTCGGCGGTCGGCTCGATCGCGATCGGCCTGCTGGTCCTCGGCCCGCACTTGGCGACCTTCCTGCGGGCTCATTTCTAAGAGCGGCGAACAGAATAGACCTGCGTTCATTTCGACAGGGGCTCTTGGATCGCCTCGCTCCGCGCGGCATTCATCAGTTGCGAGTAGATTCTTCTTCTCCAGGCGATGGAGGTGATGACTATCGTCGCGATGAATACTTCAGTCGCGTACCCGAGCTTGTACCAGACGTGAAAGGGCACGGCGTATTCCGTGGTGGAAGGATTGTACTGGGGCCAGAGCGAAGCCTGTTGCCAGAAACCGAGAGGCTCGGAAATGCCTGTCACCACGATCTCGTCGCCTTGATGGATCCAGGAGACGCTGAGATATCCGTCCCGCTGTTCCCCGTCTACACGGAAGACGATGCGGCCGGATGGATTGCCGCCGAATTTGCGGGTTCCCCCGCAGCTTGGCTCGATCTTCCGGATTGAGCCGAATTCCCGAGCCACAGCGTCATTGGCTGCTGCGAATGTCTTGCATGCCGTCTGCTCTTGGCCCTGGTAGATCGCCGCCTGCATCACGTATCGTGCTCCGAGCACCAGCAGGAGCGCCACCACAAATATGTCCGCTGCTCTCACATTGATCATCAGGATGCCCTCACTCCGATTGCGTCGCCTCCTGCACGCTGTTGACGTTGGAAAAGGACGGTCATACTACAACACTCATCCGCGTGGTCATGATACGGCGGGTCGCCGTCCGCTCTATTCAGCCATATATCGGTTCGTCGGCAGGGGGACATAAGCGGATTCCTGCACGCGGACTTCGAGGGCGAGCCACTGCTCTACGGCTCTGTGTGTTCCTTGACCTGATCTTCCATAGGGCTTGTCCGCATGGGCTAAAGCCCATCCTACAGAGAGCCGGAACAAAAAAGACTGATTCAGGATAGAAATGTGATTGAACGCGGGGAACAGGGAGAGCGGGTCCGTTGCTTGGCTTTGGCGACGGGATAAGAACCTTCAGATGACGATTGTCTGTGGAGAGCGGGAGAGAAGAAAGCACGGCGGGCCGGACGGCCTGCTGCGGTCGGACCGGCAAGAACTCGCGGTCCCGGGCGGACTCACTCGCGGCCGTAAGCGAAAACCAGGGTCGCGAGGACCGCGATGTGGAGTATGACGAGCACCATGTTCATCCTAACACCCCTTCATTCAATGCCCTTCACTCCTACTAAGGCACAACCCGGATGCGTGGTAACAGGCGAACTCGAAATACGGGAACTCTTCATGTATATACGATTCAGGGTTCGGGACGGATGTCTCGGCGGGATGGCCCGTCCCTTCGCGGCGTGCCGCAGTTGCGGACTCCTCCTGGGCGTTGCGCCCCGTGTGTGTCTCTGTCGCAGAGCCCCTGCATCGCTTGGCGATGGCGTCGATCGCTGCCTCGATTAAGCTCATAAGCCCCCAGTGCCCCCGTCCTTCGTCCCCAAACGGGAGCCGCTGGACGGCCCCCGTTCCCCACGCAGTTGAATTCCTTCGACTGCCTGAGTATAATATAGTTTAAGAATTGGACACGGGGGCATTGCCGGACAAATTTCTTCGGCAAATCTCTGCAAATTTCCAGGAGGGGATCAACCGCAACTGATAAGGAGCCGGTCTGGCATGAAGACCGTGGTTTTGGGCTTTGCGCTGGTTCTCGTGGGTTGCCTGGGTGGAGTATGTAGCGGCGCTGTCCGGGTGGTGAGTCCCAACGGCGGCGAGTCGTTCCCCGCCGGGAGTATGCAAGTCATGGTCTGGCAATGCGATACGAGCGTTTCGCAGGCGGCGATCGAATTCTCCTACACCGACGGCGTCCTCTGGGAGACCCTGGCGTCGGCGGCGCCCTGCTCAAAGGGCCGGGGCAGTTATCTCTGGAAGACACCGACTGTGTCGTCCCCGCGATGTTGGATTCGAGTGACCGCAGCCGGTACATCGGGCGGTTCCGATCAGAGCGATTCGGCGTTCACAGTCTACCCCTGCACCCTTCGGATGGACTATGACGGCGACTGTGTCATCACGTTCGAGGATTACTGGGCCTTTGCCCAGGAGTGGCTTGCCTGCGGCGACCCCTACGACCCTGCATGCGCCGGCAACAATCCGCCTCGAATCACAAGCAATCCGCCGCAAGTGACTTTGGGGCAAGGATTTGCATATTCTGTGAAGGCCGTGGACGCCGATGGGGACAAGCTCACGTACGCGTTGCTCCAGGCCCCGGCGGGCATGACGATCGACGCGGTCTCCGGCAGGGTCGCGTGGACTCCGACAGCCGGGCAGAGCGGCGGCGTGACCGTCGTCCAGGTCCGCGACCCGTACGGCGCTGCGGATATCCAGGCGTTTTCGCCGGAGAGCCCGCAAGTCCAGCAGAAGTACACAGGGGCTCCCGTCAATGGCCTTCCGAACCTCTTCGAGCGGCGGCTCCTGGCCTACACGAACGCGGTCCGCATGGCCCCCCAGGCGTACCGCGACAAGTACATGGCCGGCTTCAAACCCAGTCCAAACAACATCTTACGATCTAGTAACCCAATTGAGCCGCTCTATTATGAGCCTTTGCTAAACGAATCCGCCCGGGCGCATGCGGTGGACATGTCGCAAAATGGTTGTTTTCAGCACGATGGTTGCGACGGGACTCTGTGGTCCGACCGCATTTGGGGTTTCTATCCGCAGGCGAGAATGATCGGCGAGAACATCGCGGCCGGGTACTCGACCGCCAAGGCGGTGATGGATGCCTGGCTGTGCGACGAATCGGGCGGGCAGTGCGCGGGCGACGGGACCTCGGCCGCCGGGCACAGGGCGAATATCATGAACGCGGGGCTGAAAGTGGCGGGCGCGGGCTATTCGCCGGATGAGCAGGGCAGTTGGCGGTCTCTCTGGGTCCAGGATCTGGCTTCAAATGACCCTGCGGTCAAGCCGCCCCTGGTAGCTGGCTGCCACGATTTCCTGGAAGCGGGCAAGACGACGTTTCTGCTGAACTACCGCGACCCCAGCGGCGGAGCGCCGATCTCGGTCAAGGCGGTGATCGACGGCGTCTCATACGATATGAGCCTCGACCTCGGCGCATCGGCGGCCGGCACGTACCGCCTGGACGTTGCCAAGGCCGGCGCCTGTCGTGAGTACTACTTCACGGCCCTGACGGCCGAGGGCGAATCCTGGCGCTATCCCGGCCCCGGCGTCTTCCTCACCGACGGCGAAGGCAGTTGTTCCGAGGACTATCGCTGAGAAGTGAAGTCCGCCTGGTCAGCGGTCGGCCGGCACGTAGCGGCCCTTCTTGATATGGATCGTCGCATCCACGGCCTTGGCTTCGAACGGGCGAAAATCGATCGCCGGGGTGATCGTATAGATTCCGTCGAGATTCTTGGGTATCCGCCACGGATACGCACAGAAGGAGCTTCACCCATACTCCAGGTCGGCCTTGGCGACTTGCTTGCCCTCGGCGTCTTTGATGACCAGGTATGCCGGCGGCTCGTGCCGGCTGTTGCCGAGTCGGAGGGTGCTGAACGTGCCGCCGTGGCTGTCCGTGATTCGAGGTTCGAGCTGGACGGTGTCCGGATCGGGGCCCGGCAGGATGGCGACCTGAATCGTCAAAGGCAGGACGTCGCCCAACGCGGCCTCCCGATTCGGATCGACGACAAGCTTCGGACGCTTCTGTCCGTAGGAGCCGCGGGTGATCCATCGCTGGCCCGAGTCGTCGACGATCTCCAGGATGGCGCTTCTGACCTCGTACACGCCGGTGATCGCCTGGGCCCGGCCTTCCGCGAACGCGACGTCTTGATACTGTTTGGGCGAGCTGAGGCCGACGGACTTCACGCCGGCGGGCGCCTTGATCGCGCCGAAGGTCGGCGTGGAGGGCTGAATCCGCACGGCGCCACCGTCGGGCGAGGCTTCGATCGTGTACCACGCGTCGCCGATCCGGGCGTACTGGGCATAGGAGAGACTCTCGCCGCTCTCGCCGAAGTTGCCGTCGCCGTTGAGATCCACGAAGAACCGGTCGCCCCGGAACAGGCCCTGTTCATAGTTGTTGAACAGGCCGTTGGAGTCCAGGTCGGCCAGCGCGACCTTGCACCGCCGGCCGGCGAATACCGCCTCGCCCATCATGATCGACGAGTTGCGGCAGTTGGCGTGGATTTTCCCCACGGGGTTGCTGCTGTCTTTGTAGGGGAACGCCGTGAATCCGAAGGTGTAGGGAATGGTCTTGCCGCCCGCGGACACCGAGAGGGTGATTCTCACGGGCTCGGCTCCGCTGGTCGTGCCCAGGAGGAACCCGAAACGCTCCTGCTTGGGGTCGATGCGGTTGTCGTTGTTCGTGTCGGCATAGACGACGTTGAAGCCGGTGTCGGCGCCGCGGTCCTCGTCCAGGACCAGCGTGAAAAGGTTGTCCTTGGCGTCGCCGTAGCGGGCGGCGTAGTACACGTGCTTGGCGGACCGATACTCGGGCTCGGACAGGAGCGGCTCGTTCGGCTCGTCGAGCGGATAGAGCCATTGGCAATTGCCATAGTGGATGAGGTTGATGATATCGGATTCGTAGAATGGCTGGAGCTGGACGACCTGGGAGCCGTCGGTGTTCGCAGTCTGTGCGAAGGCATCGCCCGCCGCAATCCAGACGGCGAACGCGCAGAACAGAATGATCGCCGTGAAACTCCGCATAGTCCCGAGTCTAACAGGAGATTCACGCCCGGTCAAGGTAAGCGCGATGCCTGCAAAAAACCTTTCGTTCTCTTTGGCGATCGCGTATAGTATAGGACAATCAGCCAGAGTGCCGATGATATGCGGAGGTGACTGGTGCCTGGTGGTGCCCCAGCTCTTCAAAAGCTGTGTTGGGCCGAGAAGGTCCTAGGTGGGTTCGATTCCCATTCGCCTCCGCCATTTTAGAAATGAGATTCGGGAGCGGAAGCCTCGGATTTTGAATTGCGGATTTGAACTGGGGCACATCGCAGCGTTCGCAGTCTTGAGGTGTGTTATGCAAAAACGAAGAACGGCCATGTTCCTGGTGCTGATGGTCCTCGGCGCCGGCATGCTGGCCTATGGCCTGCACTCGCAGGCCGCGACGGTCTCGTCCGACCAGCAGAGCCAGACCATTGGGGCGAGCCAGGGAACGCAGACTCCCGAGCCCGTCGTTGTGCCGGCCTCCTCGCCGGTTGCTACGCAGGCTGTCGCCCGGAGCGAGACCAAGCCGGCCGGGTCCCCAGAGGTCAAGAAGGCCCCTGCCGAGGCCCCGAAAAAGGCCGCGGCCGCCTGCCCGACCTGAGGCAACTGAACCGTGTCGGCCGTGTCGGCCGCGACAACATGGTGCGATTTCATCGTGCGGCCTGGCCGTTCATGTGAGACCCGCTTGGCCGTAGACTCGAAGTTTTCATCTCGGCCCCGTCTTCTCGCGGGGTCGAACCTATTCTGAGCGAGCATGGCAGAGAGAACGAGATTCGCGGGAGTCTTCGCAAGGCTCCAACCTTATCGCCTCTGGATCCAGACTGCGTTTCTGATGGTCTGGCTGGGCCCCTTCGGTTACCAGAATTTCAACGTCTGTGCCCCGGTCTTCCACTGCTACTCGTGCCCCCTGGCCACGTTCGGCTGTCCCATCGGCATGCTGGCCCAGTTCAGCGCGGGCACTCTGACCGCATTCCCCTTCATCGCGATCGGCTTGCTCGTCGTCTTCGGGGCCCTGGTCGGCAGTCTCTTCTGCGGGTGGGCCTGTCCCTTCGGCTGGCTCCAGGATCTGGCGGCCAAGATTCCGACGCCGCGATTCGAGCTGCCCCGCTGGGTAGGGCACTTCCGTTTCGTGGTCCTGGGCCTGTTCGTCCTGGCGATCCCGTACCGCTTCGGCGAGGAGCATCCGCTGTACTTTTGCCGGGTCTGCCCGGCCGGCGGCCTCGAAGTGGCCCTGCCGAACATGGTCAAGCAGGCCGCGGCCGGCCAGCCCATCGTCTGGCCGAACGCGCTGAAGATATCGATCGTCGTTCTTTTCCTCGTCGCCATTCTGTTCGTCCGCCGGCCCTGGTGCCGGGTCCTGTGCCCGCTGGGCGTGATCTTCTCGTCGTTCAACCGGGTCTCCGCGTTCTTCCTGCGGTTCGACCGCAACAAGTGTGTCGAGTGTGGCCGCTGCACCAAGCTCTGCAAGTACAACATCGACCCCGAGCAGAGCCCCAACGACGTTCGCTGCATCCGCTGCCTGGAGTGCACCCGCTGCGGCCCGGCCGCCCTGAGCCCGACCACGATCCTTCACGGCCGGGGCAAGCCGGCGGCCGAGACAGTCCCTCCGGCCCGCGATACCTCGCCTAACGCCTGACCCCGTCGTCGAACGTGAGGCGTGGCGATAGCGTAGGGTGTGCCTCGCACACCATCTTTAATTCAACTGTCCCATCAAAACCAACTGGGCCTCCTGACGCACGGTCAGGATCTGTATGAGGTCGGCCTGGGCGTCGGTCAACTCCCGTCTGGCCTTCTCCCTCGCGATCCGCATGGTCGTCAGTTGCTCCCTGATGTCGCCCGGCGGGGTGGACGGGTTGTCGAGCGTGGTCCGCAGTTGGGCGATCGCCTTGTCCAGCGAGGTCTGCTCTCCCCCGGTACCGGCTTCCTTGATCACCACGGGCTCCCCGAATTCCACACGCACCTGCGGCTCGCCGCCGTCCGGCGTTCCCGGGCCGGACTTGCTCATCGTGACGCTCCCGCCGTCGGGCGTCCCCTGTTCCATCTTCATCATCACCGGCCCGCCGGCGCCCATGGGCCCGCCGAACATGCCGATCGGGCCTCGGCCGGCGGACACCTGCCGATTGAGCTCCATGACCTTGGAGAGCCGAGGCTCGATGACCTTCCAGGTCTCATCGTCGGCCCCGAGCTGCTTTTTCATCTGCTCCATCATCATCTGCCGAAACCTGGCCGGATCGACAGGCCCGCCGGCGAAGACGCGTTGCCCGACGCTCACTCGATCCCCGCCCTGCGGCTGAGCCGTCGACAATCCTCCCGCCGCCAAACCCAGAACACAAACCGCCACGCCGATTCGAATCATTCGCCTCTGCATCGCATTCTCCTTTCTCCGTATTCACGCGGACAACACATTCTCTCTCTTCAGTCGCCCGGGTTCGATGACGCCCTTCACTGACTAGAGATCGCGAGGAAGGAAGAGTCATACAGAAAAAGGCGGGATTCCCGCAGGGTCGCAGAGGATGCCCGTGTCTTGGCTCAAGGCAAATGGTTGAGGTGTGACCGACTTCTCTGGCACACGGCCGGTTTCTCCTGGGGAACAAGGAAGGACGGACTGATCCGGATTCCGCCGCTGCACGGCGGGAGTTTATCGCGTTGTGGCCACCAGCACTCAGGGTGCTGCGCACCCCCTTGATCGCGTGCTCTGCTCGCGCAATCTGCTGGAAGCCGCAAAGCGGAAAACTTCCCAGGCATGATCGCTTCGGGCATGCCTGGAGCCCCGCGAAATAGAAACCTCTCCCGTCTATGATGGCGCCTTCGGTGCGCCAGGGGGCTTGGATGCATCCGATAGGTGCGATTTGCCGGCGTCCGGGCTTGAAATGCCGCGAGGCTCTGTTATAGTGACTAACCAGAGGCCTTGTGATGGATGTAGGCAACGCGAAATGGGAATTGCCGGGCGAAGGGACACCACATTGATGCAGGATCGTCGGAGTTTCATCAAGAGGTTCGGGGCGACCTTGGGTTCGCTCATCGTCTCTGGTTCGCTTGCCGGGTGCGGACGGGGAAAGTACAAGGGGTCGTCTGATCGGAAGTTCGAGGGTAAGGCAAAAGGGGAATCATCATCCGACATACGAACGCTCTCCGCTCCTGAATGGGAACAGGTGCGTCAGTGCTGGCTCAGTCTGAAGACGCTGGACGGGAACGGTTTTCAGTTGGAAGAGAGCGGGGGGCGGGTCAGACTGGAAATCCCCGTGATGAAAGAACACCAAAGACTGATTGATGCTCTGGTGGAAGCGGGGCAAGTGGAAGCGCCTGTCGCCAGGTACATGCAGATGGCTTTCTCCGAAGCGGTCTTTCACGTTGTCCGCTCGAGGGCGACATGCTACATAGCGATTCCTTTCGAGGCTGGGCCTCGTGAGGATCTGTTGGTGCAGGCGGACGCGTTACGCAAGATCTCCGGCGACCTGGACCCTGCGACTGTGGCGAAAGCTCAGGCGGCTATTGCCCAGGACGTGGCCTTCTTTGAGGCGTTCAGGGCCGGGAATCACGCATACGACAAGTCACTCGCCGATGGCTACAACTCCGGCAACCTGAATGCCAGTCCCGAGGCGTTCGAGGCGGCCCGGCTGTTGACGCGATTGTTTGCGGAGACGCCGGATTGAGTTGCGAGCGGCCGTATCTGCAAACGCTGATCTTTGAGGTCACGCAGCGGTGCAATCATGGGTGCCCGTACTGCTACAATGTCTGGCACGGCGAGAGCAGGGGACCTCAGTGGCCGTATCCACGAGGAGAATCGGACACAGGGCGCACGCTGGCCCTGCTGAACAAGGCGCTCGATGAAACCCGCTGCGACCATGTCACGCTCACCGGCGGCGAGCCGCTGCTTCGGCCGGACCTGACGCAGATCGTCGATCTCCTCGCAGCAAGGGACGTGCACGTGACGCTCATTAGCAACGGGCATCTGCTGACAGAGGAGACGGTGATCGATCTGATCGATCGCGGCGTGAGTCTGTTCGAGTTGCCGCTGCTCAGTCATCGGCGGCAAGTGAATGATTCGATATCCGGCTCGCCAGGGGCTTTCGACGCCGTCCTGGCGGCAATGGCCTCCATCCGCTACCACGGGGGGCGGTTCGTGTCTGTATTCGTGGGAACGAAGCGCAACCTGCCGGATCTGCACGACACGATCCAGATGGCCTTCGCCTTCGGCGCGAGTTCGCTGATGCTCAATCGAATGAATGTCGGCGGGCGTGGCTGTGCGCACGTGGACGAGCTGCTGCCCTCGGCGGGCGAGGTCCGCGAGATGCTGGCCGTGGCGAATGCGGCTGTGGACGAATTTCACCTGCCGATCTCGTGCTCGATCGCGATTCAGCCGTGCCTGATCGATCTCGACGAGTACCCGAATCTGCAATTCGGCTTCTGCGGGGCCGGGACGGAGCGGGCCTATTACACGCTCGATTCCCTGGGCAACCTGCGGCCGTGCAATCATACTCCCACGATTCTGGGCAATCTGTTCGAAGAGTCGTTCGGCGATCTGGTGGCCTCCGAACGCATGTCTTGCTTTGTGAAGGCAGTCCCCGACTTCTGTCTTCCGTGCAAGTTGCGGGACAAATGCCAGGGCGGCTGCAAGGCGGCCGCGGAAGTGTGCTGCGGCTCGTTGACTGTGCCGGAGCCTTTCCTGCAACGCAACCTATCTCTCGCCCGGCCGCTTCGTCCGGACGCGTAAGAGTCTGCGGGTCTGCACCCGCACGGAGAACCAGCGAAACCGCGCCAAAACCGTGCAGACCGGTTCGCGCTTCAAGGGCGTGTGGTTCGAGAAAAGGGTCGGCAAATGGCGTGCAACAATCCATATCAAAGGCAAGTCCATCTGGATCGGGCATTTCGCCACCGAAGAGGAAGCGGCAAGGGCGTACGACCGCAGGGCAGTCGAATTGTTCGGCGAATTCGCCCGGCTGAACTTCCCGGAGGAGTGGCCGGCGGAGAGACGAGCTGAAGTGGCAGGGAAGATGAAGGTGGAAACGTAGGGAGGAGAGAGGGTCGGGAGGTTGGGTGGATTGCGCGGCACGGGTCACGAGCGACGGGCCACCGTCTTCACGGTTGCTCCGCTCTCTCCGCAGCGCAGAAATTCTGCGCAATTCCATTGACTAATTCAACTACGCAGTTAAAATAGCGTATAGAATTAGCGACAAGGGGTCCTGGCATGAAACGCAAACCGAGAAAAGACGCACAGGAGACGCGGCAGAGGCTGCTGGCCGCCGCGGCGGAAGTGTTCGCCAGGAAGGGGTTCTGGGAGGCCACGCACGCCGAGATCTGCCAGAAGGCCGGCGCCAACACCGCCGCCGTGAACTACCACTTCACGAACAAGGAGAACCTGTACGTCGAGGCGTGGCGAAGCGCCTTCGAGCGGTCGGTGCAGGAGTATCCGCCGGACGGGGGCGTGCCGGCCGACGCGCCGCCGGAGGAGCGGCTGCGCGGGCGAATCCTGTCGCTGATGCAACGCATGGGGGATCCGACCAACTTCGAGGTCGAGATCGTACATAAGGAGATGGCCAACCCGACGGGTCTGCTCGCGGAAGCCATGCACCGGGCGATCGATCCCCAGCGGCTGGACACGCGGAAACTCGTGCGGGAGCTGCTGGGCGACCGAGCGAGCGAGCAGAGCGTGGTCCTCTGCGAGATGAGCCTGATGGGGCTGTGTTTCGGCCCGATCGGCCACATGAGGGGATTCAAGCCGCCCGGGGGGCCGCGGCCCGGCGGTCCGATGATGAAATTCGGCGTGGGAGAACTGGCCGAGCATGTGACGCAGTTCATCTTGGCGGGGATTCGCCAGGTACGCGAGCAGGCGGTCGGGACTTCAAAGGCCGGCGGAAGACGGCGGCCGAACTCAAGAGCTTCGAAACGGGAGTGATTGATGAGTGCTGTGCGGGAGATATCGTTTGTCAGATGGGCGGCTTGGCCGTGCCTGGCGCTGGGAGTTGCGGCGCTGGCGGGGTGCCGCGTGGGGCCGAACTATGAGCGGCCGAACCTGTCGGCGCCCGAGACGTGGAGCAGCGAATTGGAGCGGGGGCTGATCGCGCAGCCGGCGGACCCGAACGTTCTGGCGTCCTGGTGGACGACGCTGGGCGATCCGGCGTTGTCCGATTTGATCGATCAGGCCGTCGCGGGCAACCTGGACGTTGCGACGGCGCGGTCGCGAGTCCGGCAGGCGAGGGCTCAGCGCCTGATCGCGCAGGGCGGATTGCTGCCGTCGTTCAATAGTGCGACCTCGGCGACGTCGAGCCGAAGGGATACGAAGGCCGGCCTCGACACGCACGGCGAAACGTATTCGACGGGCCTTGACGCGGGGTGGGAGCTGGACCTGTTCGGCGGAGTCCGCCGTTCGATCGAGGCGGCGACCGCCGACTTGCAGTCCAATGAAGAGAACCTTCACAACGTGCTCGTGTCGCTCCTGGCGGAGACGGCTCTGAACTACGTCGATGTGCGGACCTATCAGGCGCGGATCGCGGCGGCCGAGGCGAGCTTGAAGACACAGGAAGAAACGTATCAGCTCGTCCTGTGGCGGGTGCAGGGCGGGCTCGACGACGATCTGGCGGCGCAGCAGGCGAAGTCCAATCTGGAGAACACGCGTTCGCAGATTCCCAACCTTCGCACCGGCCTGCAGGGGGCGATGAATCGCCTCGCGGTACTGCTGGGCAGAGCCCCGGGCTCGCTCGACGCGCAGTTGGAGAAGCCCGAGCCGGTGCCGGTTCCGCCGGAGACGGTTGCGGTGGGCGTGCCGGCGGACGTGATGCGGAATCGCCCTGACGTGCGCCAGGCCGAGCGCGAGCTTGCGGCGCAGACGGCGAGGGTCGGCGTCGCGATTTCCGATCTGTATCCGAGGCTGACGCTCAACGGCTCCATCGGCTTGGAGACGCTGTCGCTGAGTCATCCGTCCGCGTCGCGGACGTGGACGGCCAGCGGCGGCCCGCGGCTCTCGTGGGCGGTCTTCGATCCGACGATCCGCCCGAACATCCAGGTGCAGTCGGAGCTTCAGGAACAGGCGTTGATCCAGTATCGATCGGTGATCCTCAGCTCGTTCGAGGAGATCGAGAATGCTCTGGTCGCGTACGTCCAGGAGCAGCAGCGGCGCGAGAACTTGCAGGAGGCCACGAAGGCCGCCCAGGCGGCCGCGGAGCTGGCGCAGTTCAAGTATCAGGCGGGTCTGACGGACTTCACCACGGTTCTGGACGCGGAGCGGTCGGTTCTGTCGTTCGAGGATCAGTTGCAGCAGAGCGACGGGACCGTGACCTCCAATGTGATCCGACTCTACAAGGCTCTGGGAGGCGGATGGACCTCGATGACGGCCGACCCGCCGGCGACGGGAGAAAAAGGGGACATTCTACTTTCTGCCCCCTCGTCGCCCGCGGAAGATGGTCCTCTGGCGAAAAAGTAGAATGTCCCCTTTTCAGGCATGGAGAAAACGATGAGTGCGAAATCACATAACGAGTCGGATATTGCGAAAACCCTGGGCGTGGGGCCCGGCGCCGGTCGCGGCCGGCGGCTGCGACGCTGGCTGCTGTTGATCCTGGTGGTCGTCGTGGTGGTGGGCCTGCTGGCTCTGCGAAAGAGCCCCGGCGCGTCCAACATGGTGCAGTACAAGACCGAGGAGGCCCAGCGCGGCAACCTTGTCGTGCTCGTCACCGCCACCGGCACGCTCGAGCCGACCAACAAGGTCGAAGTGGGCAGCGAAATCTCCGGCATCGTCAAGACGGTCGAGGCCGACTACAACGACAAGGTGAAGGTCGGCCAGGTGCTGGCCCGAATCGACACGTCCAAGCTCGATGCCCAGGAGACGCAGTTGAAGGCGGCGCTGGAATCGGCGCAGGCCAAGGTCCTGCAGGCCAAGGCGACGTTCAACGAGACGCAGACCAAGTTCGCCCAATTCCAGAAGGTGCGGGAGCTCAGCGGCGGCAAGGTGCCCTCGCAGACCGAGTTCGACGCGGCCCAGGCGGCGTTCGAGCGAGCCAAGGCCGACGAGGCCGCGGCTTCGGCATCTGTGGCCCAGGCCCAGGCGACTCTCAAGGCCACGCAGACGGACATCGGCAAGGCGGTGATCCACTCGCCGATCGACGGCGTGGTGTTGACCCGCAGCGTCGAGCCGGGCCAGACGGTGGCTGCGGCGTTCCAGGCGCCGGTGCTCTTCACGCTGGCGGAGGACCTGACCCAGATGGAACTGCACGTCGACGTGGACGAGGCGGACATCGGCCAGGTGAAGGAAGGCCAGGACGCGCAGTTCTCCGTGGCCGCCTACCTGGATCGGACCTTCAACGCCAGGATCGTGCAGACCCGTTTCGGCTCGGAGACCGTGGACGGCGTCGTCACCTATCAGACGGTGCTGAAGGTGGACAACAGCGACCTGTCGCTGCGCCCCGGAATGACCGCGACGGCCGACATCACCGTCAAAAAGGTCGAAGACTCGCTGCTGATTCCGAGTGCGGCGTTGCGGTTCTCGCCGCCGGCGCAGCAGCAGAAGGGGCAGTCTCGCGGGCTGGTGGGCATGATGCTCCCGCGTCCTCGGTTCAACATGCCGCAGGAGCCGGTCGTGGACACGACGAAGAGGCAGCAGACCGTGTGGGTCCTTCAGAACGGTCAGCCGACGAAGATCCCGGTGACCATCGGGGCCACGGACGGCGTCAAGACCGAGATCGTGTCCGGCGACATCCAGCCGGGCATGCAGGTCATCACGGATACGATGGGGACAGGGAGGTAAGTATGATCGCCTCTACCCAAGAAAACCTGGCGCCTTTGATCGAGCTGCGAGGCGTGATTAAGGTCTATGGAACAGGCCAGGCCGCGATGCAGGCCCTGGCCGGGATCGACCTGCGGATCGACGAAGGCGATTTCGTCGCCATCATGGGCCACAGCGGCTCGGGCAAGTCCACGTGCCTGAACATCCTCGGGTGCCTGGATTCGCCCACGTCGGGGTCGTATCTCTTTCGCGGGGTGGAAGTGTCGCAATTGACCCGCGACCAGCGGGCGAAACTGCGCCGCTACTACCTGGGTTTCGTATTCCAGGGCTACAACCTCTTGAAACGCACCTCCGCGATCGAGAACGTGGAGCTGCCGCTGATCTATCGCGGCGTGCCCGCCCGGGAGCGGCACCAGATGGCCCGCCGGGCGTTGGCGTCCGTGGGGCTTGAAGGCTGGGAATCGCACAATCCCAATGAGCTGTCCGGCGGCCAGCAGCAGCGCGTGGCGATCGCGCGGGCGATCATCACCGGCCCGTCGGTCCTCATGGCCGACGAGCCCACGGGCAACCTGGACACGGCCCGCAGCGAGGAGATCATGCAATTGCTCTGCCGGCTCAACCGCGAGCAGGGGATCACCATCGTCATGGTGACCCATGAATCCGACATGGCCGCGTACGCGAAACGCATCGTTCACTTCAAAGACGGCAAGATCGAATCCGACGAGCAGAACGGGAGGCAGCACTGATGTTCTGGAACACGTTCCTGTTGGCTCTGCGAGAAATCCGACGCAATCTCATGCGGTCGTTCCTGACCGTGCTGGGCATCGTGATCGGCGTGGCGTCGGTGATCACGATGGTGACCTTGGGCAAGGGGGCCACGCAGCAGGTGGCGACTTCGATCGCCAGCATGGGCAGCAACCTGCTGATGGTCACGCCGGGCAGGCGGATGGGCCCGGGCGCCGCGAGCTCGGCCCCGTCCTTCAAGGTCGAGGACGGCGAGGCGATCGCCCGGGAGATCGGGTCGGCGTCCCTGGTGGTCCCGGTGGCGAGCCGTTCCATGGCCGCCATCTACGGCCACGAAAACTCCTCTACCACGGTGACGGGCTCCACCAACGAGCTCTTGACGCTCCGCAACATGACTCTGCACAGCGGGCGGACCTTCAGCGACAGCGAGGCTCGCGCCGGCGCCGCGGTCTGCGTGATCGGCCAGACCATTCGAGAGAAGCTCTTCGGCAGCCAGGACCCGGTGAACAGCCGGATTCGCCTGGGCGCTCTGTCGTTCCAGGTCATCGGATTGCTCCAATCCAAGGGCCAGAACAGCATGGGCATGGACCAGGACGATGTCGTGTTGCTGCCTCTACGCACTTTCCAGCGCAGGATCTCGGGCAATCAGGACGTCAGCATGATTCAGGTCCAGATCCGCGAGGGCGAATCCACGGAGAAAGCCCAGCGCGACATCCGCCTGTTGATTCGGCAACGCCGCCACCTGGCTCCCAGCGAGGAGGACAATTTCAACGTCATGGACACCAAGGAGATCACCCGAATGCTCACCGGCACGACGCAGATGCTCACCGGCCTGCTCGGCGCGGTCGCCGCGGTGAGTCTTCTGGTCGGCGGCATCGGCATCATGAACATCATGCTGGTTTCCGTCACCGAACGAACGCGGGAGGTCGGCACGCGACTGGCCATCGGGGCGCTGGAGCGGGAGGTGCTGATGCAGTTTCTCGTCGAGGCGGTCGTGCTGTCGTCTTCGGGCGGACTGTTCGGAATCCTCCTGGGCCTGGGCGCGTCGCTGGGTCTCATGAATATGCTGATGGTGCCGTTCGTCCTGGATCCGACCATCGTGATCATTGCGTTCGTCTTCTCGGCGGCGGTGGGCGGGGTCTTCGGCTACTTCCCGGCTCTCAAGGCGGCCCGCCTGGACCCGATCGAGGCCCTTCGACACGAGTGACGACATCGAGGATGCGCCAAGAACGCGTATGGGACGCTCGGATTGCCCGGGCGATAGCGACAAAGCGGAGTCTTCGGAGCTTGTCGATGGCCTGTCTCAAGTCGTGGAAGAGACCATCGGCAAACTGTGTTTGTCGCTGTCGCCCAGACACGGACCAGCCGAATCCGTCACTTTGTCCCGACCGCTTTTTTTGTAGCACGCCCTCTTCCCGCCTGTCTATAATGGTGACCGGCCGCATGCGAGAAGTTCTGCGCGGCCGGCGGTGCGGCGGTCGTATTCGGTGTCGAAAAGCGGGGAGAGCTTATGAATTGCCGTACGTTGATTCCATCGGCCGTCGTCCTCATCTGTTTGTCCACCCCTGTCTATGCCGGCGATTCTCGGAGTTCGCCGACGCCCAGTCCGGCGGATGCGGCCACCGAGCCGAACGCGGCGGACCTCGTCCGCGAGGCTCGCACCAGCGAGGATTGGCTCTATCGGATCGACAGTCTGCAGTTTCGCGTCGAAGGCACGTGGACGCGGTCGCCCGAGAGCATCGCGGCCCGGCGCGCAGAATTCAAGAAGCAGGACCCGAATCGGGAGCTTGACCCACAGCATATGGTCGACCTGCAGCCGGTCGTCACCGAAAGTCTCGAGTATGCGATCGACTTCAAGAAGCAGCGTCTGCGATATGCCGAGAACGAGCCGCGAAGGGGGCAGTTTCTTCGCATCTGGGACGGCAATGAGTTGGCGGTCCATCGACAACACGCAGATGGCTATGAGGACTACTTCCGGACTCTGAGCAAAGACTCGATGGACGGGATCTTTGGGTCGTTGAGTTGGACGAAGCATCGGCCGCACTCGTTTTGGTGGGCCCCGACCGATGGGGAGAAAGACCTGGAATTCATGGGCAGGCCGCAGGACTTTCGGATCGTCGGACGAGCCCCATACCGGGGAGTGGACTGCTACCTGCTGGAGTTCGAGCCGAGGAACGAGCCGCGGCGGACCTATCGATGGTACGTCGGCTGTGACGATCATCTCCTGTATGGATGCACCGGGGGCCTCAGCGAGGCGTGGACATGCGACTATCGGGAAGTTGCGCCGGGTTGTCGAATGCCGATGACCCAGGGATACACCAGCGAGTACCTCGACCCGAACACGAAAGAGCCTCATGTCCGTGTGCAGCGGGACGCGAGAATCGTCGACGTGCGAGTCAACGAGGAACTCCCCGACGCGCTGTTCCGGATGGAATGGAAGGAGGGGGGCTACGTGACTGACGAGCGGTCCGGCCAGAGCGTGACCTCGAAATACGTCGAGATCCCGCCGTCGCTTCTCGGCAAGTCCGTGGCAGATGGGAAGCTGCTCGGGATCGACTCGGCCGCGGAAGGGACGATGGGCAAGAGGATCTTACTTTGTTTTGCGGATCTGAACCAAAGACCCTCGCGCCGCTGCGTGACGGGCCTCGCCGCCGGCTATGAACGGCTCCGTTCGCGTGGGATCGTGCTCCTGACCGTGGATGTCTCCGGGATGGACAAGGAGTTTCTGGCCCGATGGGAGCAGGAGCAGAAGACTCCGTTTCGCATCGGCAAAGTCAATGGAGACCTCAAAGCAGTTCGCCGGACCTGGGGCATTCGCTCTCTGCCCTGGCTGATCCTGGCGGACGAGAAGCACGTCGTCCGAGCGGAAGGATTCACGTTGGACGAACTGGAGGGACGAATCGAGCAAACACGCGGTGAATAGGGAGGCTGCGTTTTTTTTCTGTAACATGTCCTCTTTCCGGTTGTCTATAATGGCGACCGGCCGCATGCGAGGAAGTCTGCGCGGCCGGCGGTAAGCGGTGGTATCCAGATTCGGACAGCGGGGAGAGCTTATGAGTTGGCGGGAAGTGGTCTGGCGAACTGTTGGCATTCGGATTCTCTTTATCTCCACAGTTCTTATCGTCGTGCATCCCGGCGGGGCCGTGGCGGAGGGGCAATCCGACGAGACTGTTGCAGCTTCCTCCCCGGAAGTTTCGGGGGCAGAGACCTTTCCCATGACGTGGCGCCCCGGCGGCGCCGGCCGGCTGGAAGGCATGAACGCGGGCATCCCGCGGGTCTTTGAGATCGAGCTGCTCGATTCTCCTCCCGTCGGAGCCGAAAAGCTGCCGACGGCCAACACCCGCTTCGGAGTCATCCAGTTCGCAGACGAGGGCAAATCCCGCTTCATCTGCGGCCTGCGCGAAGCGTCCCGCGACGGCGAGAAGGACGACAGCTTCTTCATCGACGTCAACCGCAACGGCTCCCTGGAGAAAGACGAAGTGCTCCGGGGCACAGCGGTTTTCGAGGGACTGACCGCGACGGAGTTCGGTGCGATCGACCTGACGCTCCAAGACGCCTCCGGGCCTCGTAAGCACAGGGTCTTCGTTCATACGAACAAGTACGGGCCTCTCTACCTGACCTCGCACTGTTACACGCGGGGACGCATTCGTTTGGGCGACCGGGAAGTCGAGGCGTTTCTGCTCGACTACAACTGCGACGGACGATACGCCGCGGGGAAAGTCGTGGAGGAAGGCATCGGAAGCCTGGGGCCTCGCGAGCTGGATTACGACACGATTGGCTGGGACGCTGACGGCGACGGGAGGATCGGATGGATCGAGCAGCACTTCGTCGGCAGCTACGTCGTTTCGGGCGACAGGGTATATCGAATCGACTGCTCTGTGGACGGCCTGTCGGTCACCGTCACGCGGTTGGATCTGCCGATGGGCCGTCTCCAGATGCCGCCGGGATATGGTCATGTCAGTCTTATTGGCCCACTGGGCCCGTTCAGTCTG
>JBDKUU010000934.1:0-2225 GCA_039679525.1 Phycisphaerales bacterium
GATCAGTACGACAGCCGGAGGATACGTGTCCTATCCCGGCATGGGCGCGCGCCCAGTCTATGCAGGGACCACAACGGTAGTTCGCGCCGAGGCCGCGATAGGCTACCGGTTCACGGGCTGGACGGGCACGGCCGTGGACGCCGGCGCCGTGGAGGACCCCGCGGCGGCCGACACGAGAGTCACCGTAGACGCGGATTACACGCTCACGGCCAACTTCGTGCCCGAGGGAACGCCGACCATCCAGCACACGTTGACCGTCTCGTCGGGCAAGGGGGGATGCGTCGTGAACCCGGGCGAGGGCGCGTTCCAGTTCAATGAAAACGCCCATGTCGTCATCCAGGCCATAGCCGAAAGCGGCTATCGCTTCACCGGCTGGACCGGCACCGCCGTCAGCGCAGGCAAAGTGGCCGACCCGGCTTACTTCTCTACAACCGTCCTGATGACCGCCGACTTCACGCTGGCGGCCAGCTTCGAACGCACTTCCGAGGTCATCCACCGATACCTGACTGTCACCTCGACCGAAGGCGGACGGGCATCGGCGCCGGGAGAAGGGGTGTTCACCTACACTGACGGCCTGACCGTGACCCTCACGGCGAAGGCGGACCCGGGATACCGGTTCTCCGGCTGGACCGGCAGCGCCGTCGACGCCGACAAGCTCGTCGACCCGTTCTCGGCCGAGACAATCGTGGCGATGGACGGCAACTACACCGTGCAGGCCAATTTCATCCCGGCAAGCCAGGACTCTTCGTCCCTGTTGATCCTGAGGCCCAATGGCCGCGAGAAACTCGCCTCAGGCAGCACCACCACGATCGCCTGGCAGGCTCTGGGGGCAGTCTCCGCCTTCGATCTCGAACTGTCGACCGACGGCGGCGTCACCTGGACCCAGATCACCCAGTGCGGCGGTCGATCGTATAGCTGGAAGGTCCCGGCCCTCAGCTCCGATCGCTGCCTGATCCGAGTCCGCATCAGCGACAATCCGGCCATCTTCGACGACAGCGACGCAACCTTCACCATCTACGCCGCCGTCAGCCGCATCTGGTACGTCGATGCGGCGGCCAAAGGAGCCCGAAACGGCACAAGCTGGGCGAACGCCTTCATCCACCTGCAGGACGCCATCGGCAAGGCGATCTCCGGGGACAGCATCCTCGTGGCCGAGGGCCTGTATCGCCCGGACCTTGGCGGCAAATGCAAAGAGGGAGATCGAGCCGCGGCGTTCCAACTGGCCGACGGAATAGGGATCTTCGGCGGATTCCCCGCGGGCGGCGGCGGCTGGTCCGTGCGGAACCCCGCCGTACATAAGAGCATTCTCAGCGGCGACCTCGGCGCTTCGGGAGCGACCGGCGATAACTCCTATCACGTGGTCGTCGCCAACAACGTTGCAAAGACCGCCGTCCTGGACGGCTGCGTGGTCTGCGACGGCTACGCCGATGGCGAAGAGTCCTGCGATCGCGGGGCCGGGCTGTACAATCTCTCGGGCAGTCCTCAGATCCGAAACTGCATGTTCCTTCGGAACTACGCCTCCAATGGCGCCGGCGCCTATAATCTCAAGGGCAGCCCCTTGTTCGTCAACTGCATCTTCACCGCCAACAGCGCTGGCAAATCCGGCGGCGGATTGTACAACCAGCAGGGCGCTGCCGCCGTGGTCAACTGCACCTTGACGGCCAACCAGGGCCTGTGGCGGGGAGGCGGCGTGTTCAACGCCTCCGGCTCGCTCACCATCGCCAACAGCATCTTCTGGGACAATGGACGGCAGTTCAAGAGCTCCTACGATGAATGGGCCCAGGTCTCGGGGGACGTGCAGCCGGCGGTCGCCTATTGCTGCATCCAGGGCTGGACAGGCTCCTTCGGGGGCGACGGCAGTTTCGGCGACGATCCGTTGTTCGTCCGTGCGACCGGTCCGGACGCCGTGGCAGGGACATCGGACGACGATCTGCGTATTTCGAACGGCTCTCCCTGCATCGACGCGGGCAACGCTTTGGCCGTCCCTTCCGAAATCGCCACGGACTTGGAGGGCAAGCCCCGAATGCTCAACCACGTCGATATCGGAGCCTATGAGTTCGACGCCGGCAAGTGAGTCGGCCGAGGCGCGTCGTTCTAAGCAGGTCCGCTGAAGTCTTTGGACAGTCCGACACGCACCGATGTAGTCGAAATCCGAAATTCGAAGCACGAAATCCGAAACAAGCACGAATGACCGAAACCCAAATTTCGAAACGGCCCATCCGACA
>JBDKUU010000935.1:0-6240 GCA_039679525.1 Phycisphaerales bacterium
TGTCGGATGGGCCGTTTCGAAATTTGGGTTTCGGTCATTCGTGCTTGTTTCGGATTTCGTGCTTCGAATTTCGGATTTCGACTACATCGGTGCGTGTCGGACTGTCCAAAGACTTCAGCGGACCTGCCTAGTCCGATGGAGCCGGCGCGTGACATCACCCGTGGCCGCTTCGGCCGGCCGTCAGTTGGGAGGCCACGGACGCCGTGGCGGCTTTCACCTTCTCCTCGTCGGCCAGGTAGTAGTGAGTCCGCGGCCGCAGGGCCTCGTCCAACTCGTACACCAGCGGGATGCCGGTGGGGATGTTCAACTCCGTGATCTCCTCGTCGCTGACGTGATCGAGGTACTTGACCATCGCCCGAATGCTGTTGCCGTGGGCGGCGATCAGGATCCTCTGCCCCTGCTTGAGCGCGGGGACGATGGCCTCGTGCCAGTACGGCAGGACCCGGTCCAGCGTCGTCTTGAGCGACTCGGTGGCCGGGAGCTGCGACTTGGGAACGTTCGCGTAGCGAGGGTCGTGGATCGGATGCCGGGGGTCGCTCTCGGACAGTGGTTCGGGCGGGATGTCGTAGCTGCGACGCCAGATCTGAACCTGCTCCAGGCCGTACTTCTCGGCGGTGTCTTTCTTGTTCAAACCCTGCAGCGAGCCGTAGTGCCGCTCATTGAGCTTCCACGACCGATGGACGGGAATCCACATCAGGTCCATGTCGTCCAGGATGATCCAGAGGGTGCGGATCGCCCGCTTGAGAACGGAGGTGAAAGCGACGTCGAAGTCATACCGGCCGTCTTTGAGAGCCGCCGCAGCCTCGTGGGCCTCCTGGATGCCGCGATCCGTCAGATCGACGTCGGTCCAACCGGTGAACCGGTTCTCCAGATTCCACGTGCTCTGGCCGTGCCTGACCATCACCAGCTTGATCATGGAAGTTCTCCCATTTCTCGTCGGCCGGATGCGCGGGAGGCCGCCGGCGCAGTCGCCCGCGGCCCCCGAACAATCTACAGTACTGTGATCGAGGTCCCCCCCCAGGACCTCGCGTCTATAGTTCAATCGGCTTGCACAGGTTCTTGTCGCTGGCGGCGACCCGCCCGCACACCTTGCACATGAACTTGCCGTTGCGAACGAGCTCCTTGTACTCCTCGGTGTTGCTGATCTGGAAGCCGAGGTTATTGAGGTAGCAGAGATGCTTGTCGTGCCCCGGATGAGGCATTTCGGACTTTGCCATATGGGTTTCCTTTCTGTACGCCCTTTCTAAGCTCCTATAGCCGGCCGGCCTCACAAGTCGCCGGCCGGTTCCGATCGGTTCGGTTCTTTATGTACAGACGGACACGCCCGGCGGTTCAATTCCCTCGATTCACCTGGAAAAAGTATGACTTCGGGACATTCAGCATCAAGCAGATGAAAGACTACCTGGCCGGCCGGGGCGTGCCCGTGCGGCGGTAGAGACCCGCCGCTTATTGGTCCTTCGCATTCGTATGATCCGGGAGCGGCCTCAAAAAGGCCGCTCTCTCGTTTTTCGGCCAAAGTACCCCGCCGCCGCGGCCGATAGGGAGGAGGGTGATGGTCCATAAGTCCTTATAAGATTTCGATTCATATGCCTATGTTCAGCAGACTGAAAAAAGACGGCGTCCTTCTGAAGACCAAGCTGTTCACGATCCGCTGGTACCCCAGCAATCGCTCCTGCCTCCCCGCCGGCAGTCACCGCCGTCCCCCGCAGTTGATGCCCCCCCTGATGGTCCGCAAACCCGAGTGGCGAAGATAGGCTCATTTCGCTGAGGAAGGCCCTTTTCATTCCGCCCCAGACCTTGCCCTGGCGCTTCCGGCAGGTTTCCCTATGCGATGAGTCGGTCCCGCGTCATCATTTCTTCACGCCGGAAGAGAAGCTGTTCGGATCGTTGACAAGCAACGAATCCCTCTCATTGTACGGGCCCCCGCGATTGACTGCGGGCACGATCCCGCCTGGAGATCCCC
This sequence comes from Phycisphaerales bacterium, assembly GCA_039679525.1. GTDB lineage: Bacteria > Planctomycetota > Phycisphaerae > Sedimentisphaerales > Anaerobacaceae > PLanc-01. The sequence goes on from JBDKUU010000935.1 coordinate 1,964, forward strand.
TGTCACCGTAGATGGAGACCAGGTAGATGTTGTCCCCATCCACTGCACAGGAAGGCCGTGTCTCGAAGGTGACTCGTCCATCCAGAAAAAGAACATTCTGCCCGTCCTGGCCGTGGGCAATGGCGTTGCCCACGTACTTCCCCTCAAGAATCTCATAGCGTGGGGCCAAGCGGTCACCGAGACGCAATTCAGAGTATGCACCCAGCGAACCCTCAATGAACGGGTTCCGATCCGCCGCCACGGCCAAATTGGGATCGCCGGAAGTCGTCAGCGGGTGGTGGGAATAGGGATAATGATAGGAGAAGCTGCAATGTCGAAAGGACTCGTCCTGTGGACCGAAATCCCACGCGTCAATCAACGAGAAATTCGGCGGAAGCGAGGCCGAAAGGCGGGATAGATTGAACGCGGCCGCCCCCCTGTCGCCCCGGCACAGAAACAGCCTTGGCGGCATCTGGTAGTACTTGACCAGCAGATAGAAGCTCGAGCTGATCGTCGCCCAGCCTCCTGACGCGTCTGGCGCCATGCGGAAGGCCTGCGTCCGACTGGTCGCCATCCAGTTCGTAGTTGGCCCCCATTGCGTCCATTGACCGCCGGGCCGGGGGAAAACGCCTTCGTTGTCTCCGGCGTAGAGGAGCATGGTCTTGCCGATCTGGGAGAGATTGGCCGCACAGAGGACACGGACGGATTGCTCCCGAGGCTTGGCAAGCAGGACTGGAACCAAAAGGACGAGTAGCAGACAGGCAACTGCCGTCACCAGCGCGTCCACCCGACCCAGACGCCGCAAATCGCATCGTTCCGCCATTGCTGTACTCCCTCCACGAGAACCGCCACGCCATTGCAGAAAATGCCTGTTCCTCAATTACCATGATTATACCCTGTCTCCCCGCCAGTGACAAGCGTCCACGCCTATCGGACCGCCCCAGGGGTGCATGACCGCTTCCGCGACGGGGTCGGGCGAATGGGATCGCGGAGCAAAAGGAAGGGACGGACAGATCCGGAATCCGCCGGCTCGCCGCTGCGCGACGGACCGGCGGGCATTTTTCGCTTTTTGCCAATGGCATGGGAGCGATGTTGCGCGTCGCCTTGTGCACTGGTTAAGGTCCCGCGGCTTCTTTGGGGTTCATGCTATTGGCGCAAAGCGAAAAATGTCCTTTGCACGACCGTTTCGAGCCTGTAGTCAGCCCCGGCGAGACAGGAATCCCTCCCATCTGCCTGGGCATCTTCGGCCTGCCGGAGAGTCTGGACACACGGCGGGAATTCTCCGGTAAAAAAAAACCTTGACGCCCGGGAGGGTTCCGGCCATAATGCTCACAGTTCTCGCGGATGTGGCGGAACTGGCAGACGCGCAGGCTTCAGGTGCCTGTGGCCTTACGGCCGTGTAGGTTCGATTCCTATCATCCGCATTTTCCTTCCTTTGCGCTTCATTTCCGTTGCTGAAAGTCCCTCTTTTCGATATCCTTGCTATCGAGGCCAATAGTCAGGAGAAAAGCGATGCGCAAACCAGCGGAGCCCTGTTTTCTTCTCTTCGCATTCGTGACGATCCTATGCTCTTCGATAGCTCAACCCCAGGATTCACGGCCAGGGCCATCCATCGAGGAACTGATTGAGACCCTTCATACCGGCAACGCCTATCAGCGTGCCCAGGCCATTTCCCCTCTGTCCCGAATCGATGATCCCCGGACGGCCCCGGAGCTGGCGGGCCTGTTGAAGGACTCGGATGTGACGGTGCGTCTGTCCACCGCCAAAACGCTCGCCCAGATGGCCGACAAGAGGACCGCCGATGCGATGGCCGAGGCCTTGAACGATCAAGTGGGCGAGGTGCGACAGTACGCAGGCGAAGGCTTGGCAAAAGTGGGCGAGGCGAAACACGTGCCGGCCCTGGTGGCGTCGGTTCTGAGCCATTTGCCCGACCCGACGAACGTCGTGGGCGAGAGAAGTTGGTATTCCGCGCCGGCGCTGGAAGCCATCGCCAAGCTCTCGTCGAAGGCGCCTCCGGAGTTCCTCAAGCTGATGCGCGACATCCCTGCCGCGAAGAACGTGACCAACGGCGACTGGTGGGAGACCCGCGAGAACGTCGCCCGTTGCCTGGGACAAATCGGCGACAAAGCAGCCGTCGAGCCACTGCAGGAAGTCCGGCGATCCCTGGAAACGAGCTATCAGGACTATCGGACCTGGCACGCCATCCGCAAGGCCCTCGCCACCCTGGATCCTCAAACCATGCCTTTCGACAAGCCGGCAGCGGAGATCCTCCGCCAGATCCAGTGGGGCAAAGGCGGCTTCAACGGCGTGGAGTCGTTAGTCGAGCTTGGTGACCCCGCGATGGGCGACATGGCTTGGATACTCCGTTTCGAGAGCCCGCAAGATCGGGAGCGAGTCGCGGATACACTCCGCGCCTTGGGCAGAATCGGCGGAGAAAAGGCCGCCAGCGTTTTGCGAGACTACATCGCGAGGCTGGCCGGATCGGAGCCGCGGAATTCCAGAAGCTCCCCGTCGAGGCCGTCCGGCTTGGACGCCCAGATCATGCAACGCCAGGAGTCGCTGTGCCGGGCCTTGGCCGCGCTGCTGGTCGCTATGCCCAATGAAGCTACCGCTCATGAGGTCCTTCTGACCGCGCATCGCCTTTCGGATTCCACACAGGGCTCCCTCGTTCAGACAATCTCAGGCACGTCCGGGGGCCCCGCCTATCGAGACGCGGCAGCGGTATTCTATGAGCAGACGCTTCTCGGCTCCGCAGACGCAGGGCCCCTGTCGCAGGAAGCCGCAAAGCATGCGGCCGGCTGCGTGGGGCAGGTAGGCGGGCAACGAGCCGGGGAGGTCCTGAGTAAGGTGTTGTTAGAGTCCACTCAGGTGGACGTCGCCGCCTCTGCGTGCAGAGCTCTTTGGGCGGTCAAAGACTATGACGCGACGCCCTGCCTGATCGAGGCATCGAGATTGGAGAATACGCCGAAGGACGCCATCGCCTACGGGATGGGCTGCCTCCGAGATGAGAGGACCATACCGGCCCTGCTGGACATGAGGAATCGCACGGATCTGAGCCGGAAGGATCGCCTCTGGACCGCGGCGGCCCTTGCGAGAATGGGCACGGATTACGAGAACAGCGCCCGCCTGATTCGAGAAGCACTGCCCGACTCCTTGGACCAGGCCACCTGGTTGCGCGACAAAGAGACCCTCGCAGCAATCGCGAAGTTGATCCATCCCGACGATTCACAGGCTGGCGACAGAAGAGGTGTGACGCCCAGGGAGCAAAGAACCTCGATCGGTCTATCGTATCCATTCTTGCGTAATCGTGCCATCTCGGTACTAACAACAATCGGGACGAACGACGCACTGGACGCGCTAGGAGCGACGGTGGATCTAGAGACGATCGAGGACGCTCAGCACCTCAGGCAAGTCAGCGATGCCGCCGCCCATCTGGCCCGGAAGCTTGGACATCCCTCTCTGGAGCACTGGACCCGGGTGTCCGCCGTAACCCACGCGGTCACGGGGTTGTTCGGCATCGTACTCTCACAAGCGAGCCTCCCGCCTCCGGGGTGGGCGAGAGGGAATGTCCCGGAGGCCATCACGCTGGACCCGGCCCTGGCGAGACGAGTCTGGGTCGCTGAGTTCAACCGCCTTGCGGGACCCGTGACAGATCAGCCCGATCCCGATCGCTGGAGCGATTTTTCCGTGGCCATCCTCTATGGAGCGGAGCGGATATTCGGCCCGGAGTTGATTCCGCCCCTTGAACGCCTGATCAAAGAGAGTGAGGCCGTCAGGCCGTTCCGAGGCAAGGAAGCTGTGATCAAGCACTATTACATCCGCAGTCTGGCGGCGAAGATCCTCACCGAGAAGACGGGGCGAGCCTATACGTTCGTCGACGCCGACGGGCGGACGCATCCCGGCGGCTGGGACCCTTCCCTGGAAGGCGCCCAATAGTCCGGCGGCGACGAGCGGTCGCCTGCGGCTCTCAATCCCATCGCTTTGTGGCATCCGCCCTAACGAAAATGACCCGCATGGGCCGATAAACAGATTGTGTAGCCGGGTCGGGAGGTCCCTGCCCGGCGGGTCCCAGGGCGACAGGGTTGGATGGTAGAGATCCTCAAGAGCTTCGAGCAGGTGGCGGGCCGGTTCAGTCCGGCGGTGCTGGTGCTGCCGGGATTGATCCTGGCGGCGCTGGGACTGGTCACCTGGCTGGCGGGCATGTGCCGCAAGAGGCTCATCCTGAGTCTGGTCGGAGCCCTGGTCGGTGGTTTGGCGGGCTTCTTCGTCGGCGGGCAAAACCTTGTCATCGCGGTTCT
>JBDKUU010000936.1:0-1554 GCA_039679525.1 Phycisphaerales bacterium
TATTGGCTCGCCAGAGACCGCACGGCGGCCAGCACGGGCTTCAAGTTCTACTGCTGGGACGCGGAGGACGTGATGCTCACGTCTCGCTCGGCGCTGAACTTCAATAAGATGAACGACAATTTCAGCACCGAGGTCGGGTATCCCCACGACCGCCTCAAGGACAACCCGGAGTACCGCATGTTCTTCGCGGACCGCGTTCACCGCCTGTTCTTCAATGGCGGGATTCTCACGCCCGACTCGCTGATCGAGCGATACACGCAGCTCACCGGCGGGATCGAGCAGGCGATCATCCCGGAGGTGGCCCGCTGGGGCGACGAGCACGGCAGCAACGTCACGCCGGCGACCTGGGCCTCGATGCGAAACCGAATCCTCGCCACGTACCTCCCCCAGCGGACGAGCATCGTGCTGAGCCAGTTCCGCGCCGCGGGATTGTATCCGAGCGTCGACGCCCCGGTCTTCCACGTCGACGGCAGTCCGCAGCACGGCGGTCAGGTCCCCCCGTCGCACAGCCTGACCATGGAGGGCGGCGCCGTCATCTACTACACGCTCGACGGCGCCGACCCGCGAGTCCCGAACCAGACGACCACCGTCGGCGACGACGCCGGGGGTGTTCTCGTCGCCGAAAACGCCGCCAAGCGAGTGCTGGTCCCGACAGGACCCGTCGACAACGCATGGCGAGGCGGCGGCGATTTCGACGACTCCGCCTGGACCGGCGGCGCCGGCGGCGTCGGTTTCGAACGCAGCACCGGCTACGAACCCTATTTCACGATCAACGTCGTCAATCAGATGTACGCCAAGCAGGCCACCTGCCTGATTCGCGTCCCGTTCAATCTGACCGGCGACCCGGCCACGCTGGCAAGCGTGCAATTGCGGGTCCGGTACGACGACGGCTTCGTCGCCTACATCAACGGCGTCGAAGTGGCCCGGCGGAACTTCACCGGCGAACCCGCGTGGAACTCGGCAGCCTTCACGCAGAACCCCGATGTCGACGCCGTGAACTTCGAAAACATCGCCTTGACCGATGCGAACAAGTGCATCAGGACCGGCCAGAACGTCCTCGCCATTCAGGCGATGAACCAGTCCACGACCAGCTCGGACTTCCTCTGCAGTGTGATGCTCGTGGCCGGGATAGAAATCGAAGGGACGCCGGGCGGCGTCTCCCCCACCGCGATCCGGTACACGGGCCCCATCACGCTGGACGAGAGCACATGCGTCAAAGCCCGGGCGATCAACGGCGCGACCTGGAGCGCACTGAATGAGGCGGTGTTCTCTGTCGGTCCCGTAGCCGAGAGCCTTCGGATCAGCGAGATCATGTATCATCCCCTGTCTGAGATCTCAAATTTGAGATCTCAAATCTCAGAAGCGGAGTTCATCGAGCTGACCAATGTCGGATCTGAATCGATCAATCTGAACCTCGTGCGGTTCGCCAAGGGAATCGACTTCACCTTCCCCAGCTTCGAATTGGCGCCGGGAGGCTATTGCCTGGTGGTCAAGAACCTCGCCGCCTTCGAGGCGGTTTATGGCAACGGACTGCCCATCGTCGGCCAGTACTCC
>JBDKUU010000937.1:0-2142 GCA_039679525.1 Phycisphaerales bacterium
CAGAGACGCGAGATCGTGGAGACCCATATTCGCGATCTGGAGAACAGGCAGCGGGAATTGCAGCGGAGCCTCGAGGCCGCGGAGCAAGCCCTTCGCCAGGTGCAGGAACAAGGCCCCATGCCGGCCCGCCGAGTGGAAACCAGGGAGCGGCCTCAACCTCGTACGGAGGTCCGCGACCAGCCCACGCCGCGTGACGGCCAGATGCGGGAGCCGATTCGAGAACGCGACGGCCGATGGAACGCGATTCAGCAGAACCTCCAAGCCATGCAGCGAGAGATCGCGGACTTGCAGCAGCAGGTTCGCGGCACGCGCGAAGAGATCGGCAGGCAAGGCGTCGAGCAGCGTGGCATAGAGCAGCAGCGAGCCGAGGTACTCCGGCAGCAGGAAGAGCTTCGGAATCAGGCCCGCCGGATGGAAGAGCAGTTGAACGGCCTGCGGGAACGGGCCGGCGCCGACGCCGAGGGGTATGGTCGGGCCATCGAGGATATGCGGAACGACCTCCAGCGGATGGGCAAGGTGCTCGGCCGCGTCGAGCAGGAGCGTCTCGGCGCCCAGGGCGACATCAAGAACGAAGTCCAGAAGCTGCGAGAGCGCGTGTATCAACTGCGAAACGACCTGGTCAAGATGCAGGGAGCCGTGGACATGCTTCTCTCCGAGTGCGACCGAAGCACCGTGGGCAGCGCCGGCTTCGTCTGGGGCTGGTGACAGCCGATTCGTTCACATTCGACCTCGGAACAGAATGCACATCATCGGGCCTCCCGAGCCATCGACTCGGGAGGCCCCTTCTCTATCCGCGCGACAATTCCGTAGGGTGCGTATCACGCACCGTTCTTTCTCGCATTCGAATGCCTGCGTGAACGCACGCACCATGATGCCGAAGCATCCGGCTTCCCTCGCATTCGCCAGACCACAGAAGAAAAATCACCCCAACTACGAATTTTTTCGTTGAATTACTACGAATTCATTCGTAGGATGCCGATAGAGTTGGAAAGTGCGGCATGCGAACCAAGGAGACGACGATGGCGCGAAAGAAAACGACCGGGCCGACGGATCGGGAGCTGGCAATCCTGGGGGTGCTCTGGGCAAAGGGTCCCAGCACGGTGCGAGAGGTCCACGAGGCCCTCGACCAGGACGCCCAGACCGGCTACACGACCACGCTCAAGCTCATGCAGATCATGGTCGAGAAGGGCATTCTCATGAGGGAAGAGGCCGACGCTTCCGAGTCGCCCGAGTCACGAGTCACGAGCCACGGGTCACCGGCCGGCGGCCCTGCCGCGAGCCGCCGCGGCCACGTCTATCGGCCGGCCCTGTCCGAGGAACGCACACAGAAAGAGCTCGTGCAGGACCTGCTCGATCGGGTCTTCGCCGGCTCGGCGGCCAAGCTCGTCATGCGGGCCCTGTCGGCCAAGAAGGTCCCGCCGAAAGAACTCAAACGCATTCGCGAGATGCTGGACGAAATGGAGGGCAGATAAGTATGTTTCTGTTGGAGACCCTGTTTTCGCAAGAGACGATCACACGGCTGGGCTGGATGCTCGTGCATTTTCTGTGGCAGGCGGGGGCTGTCGCCCTGCTGCTGGCCGTGCTGCTGCGACTGTTGCGCCGAACGGCCGCGAATCTGCGGTACGCCATCGCCTGTGGGGCCCTGGCCCTGATGGTCGTGCTGCCTGTGATCACGATGCAGCTCGTGGAAGTCCCGAGACCCGCGGCGGAGGCGGGTCCCGCGTTCGAGATCGTGCAGTCGATGCCCGTCGAGACGGTTCCCCTGTCCGTCCAGAAAGTCGACGCCTTGCCTCCCCTGGATTTGACGCCGCAGACGGAGACGCCGGCTATGGCGATCCCGTGGCAGGATCGGGTCGTCACGGCCCTTGAGCCCGCCCTGCCTTACCTCGTGCTCGGCTGGCTGGCCGGGGTCTTCGGCCTCTCGGCATGGCACCTGGGCGGCTGGACGCAGTTACACCGCTTGAAACGCCGCATGGCCCGCCAGGCCGGCGCCACGCTGCGTGCGACGCTCGATGAGCTGGCGACAAAGCTGGGCGTTCGCCGGGCGGTGACGCTGCTTGAGTCCGCCATTGTAGAGGTCCCGACGGTTCTCGGCTGGCTACGACCCGTGATTCTGCTGCCCGCCAGCGCGCTGACCGGCCT
>JBDKUU010000938.1:0-5915 GCA_039679525.1 Phycisphaerales bacterium
GATTGGCGTCGATCGGCATCGAAGGGACCGTGTGCAAAGCGGCCCCGCGCCACGAGCTGGCCTCGCTCCATTCGATGCTCGCGAAAGGAGCTGCGTAGCGATGCTCTTCGTAGATCGACTCTTCGCCGGGCTTTCCTGTGTGGATGGCCACCGCGCCGGCCCCGGTTCGGGCGCCCATCGGGTTGCCGTAATAACAGATGCCGGGGAGCAAAGGCTTGGCGTTCTTCGCCCCCGGGGCCAGCCAGCGAACGGACAGCGTGCACTGCGGCAGCGGCTCTTTTCCAGTCCACGTGAAGCGTCGAACGCCGCGAATGACGCTGCCTTCGACGCGATAGGAATCGCGCAGCTCCAGCTTGCCCTGAGGCAATTCGATCGCGCCGGTCACGACGGTCCAGTCGCCGACCACTTCGACAGTTTTGACGTTCGCATGGCGCCATGCATCGGGCCAGCCGTCCTTCCAGTCGGTGGCCACAGACCAGAGCCCTTCGTCTGGCGACTCGAACAGCACGCGATCGCCCGACCGAATCTCGACTCGCCGCTGAGGCGCGTCGCCCACCCGGACCGTCGGAGCCGGCTCAGCCCCGGCCGCCGCACGACCGCCCAACCCGACCATCCCCAACACAACGAGAGCAACCCACTTCGCCGAAACGTTCTTTTCCATCGATACGTCCTCTTGGTCCTTGTCACACGGAGACAAAACGGCACTTTCGTCCGCAGAATATAGACGGAGGCCGCACCCGATTTCAAGCCGAATACGATCGGCAGCCGAAGGGGGAAAAGGGGACATTCTACTTTTCCGCCAACCACCACACGTCACCTGAATCGAGCCGAGATCGTTGACCAAAAAGTAGAATGTCCCCTTTTCTCACGCCCGGGAGCCGCTTCGTTCCGGGTTTCTGCTGGAAGCCTCCAAAGCGGCAAACGCACGCCGCGAACACGACCCGCTCGCGATGCTCGCGCGACTGCGGCCATGCGCCCTGCATCTCGTCTTTGCTCCCCCGCACTTGCCGCGGAGAACGAGAACTGCTATCATGGCGAGTTCTGTTGCATTCTCCCAACCCCGGCGTTCTCCACCGAACAAGAACGTAGGAAACGACGAAGAGGATGTGTCCACGATCGAAAGTCGCCTTCCCCCCCTGGGGATGGGCATGAAATAGAAACGGCGGTTCGACCCGAACCGGCGACCGGAGCAATCGATGCAATTTCTGGCCTGTTATCTTGAAGCGATGATGATGATCTGTTTTGGCATATCCTGGCCCGTGGCCATCGCCAAGACCCTGCGTACGAAGAACGTGGCGGGCATGAGCCTGTTCTTCCTGGTGGTCGTCGAGGCCGGCTACCTCGCGGGCATTCTCTCCAAGCTCCTGGGCCGATTCGACTGGGTCGTCGCGCTGTACTTCATGAACTTCGCCTTCGTCGGCTTCGAGATCATCCTCTACCTCCGCTACAGCAAACGCGGAAACGCCGGGGGAAGTTGCTAGGCTCTCTCATCCGCGATGGGAAATCGACCTCATTTTGCGTCGTTATGCGGGCGAAGGTCGATCACGTGGACGCCCTCTTTGAACTCCAACTGAAACAGCGCGTCGGAGAAATCCTCGTCGACCTCGATCTCGGCGATGGCGACGTCTCGCCGCCCGGAGAGGAAGGGCCGCAGAGCGTCGTCATGGCCGATCATGCTGCAGCCTTGGCGCATCGGGAACCACCAGCCGGGGCGCACCTGCCTGTATCCATCCATCCAGGACTCGGATCTGAGTTCGGTTCCGTAGGCGAGTCGGCCGCGGAGCAGACCATCTCCAACGCCCACAAACCAGCGAAGGACGTCTCCACTCCTCACGTGACATTCAAGCACATAGCAGGGAACGTCGCGATAATCCTGTTTGCCCACGAGCAGGAACTCCTCGGCCCGGCCAAACTCGTCGCTCTCATCCAGCTCGTTCGGAGCGTTGCCTGCCCACCAGAACCTGTGGCGTTGGGCCGCTCTCGGCCAGGAGAAGCCGGCCAACAGGAAGTCGTCCCGGTCGCGCAGGCTTGAGGCGATGCTGTAGCTCTCCTCGTCGTGAACGAGAGACCTGGCATGCGTCGTGTGGGTCCGACCATCCCATATCTCCTCGCTCTCCTGGCGATCGTCGCTGCAGAAATGCCGGAACCTCCTGTCGTCAAAGTGAACCTCCTCTCGGCCTTGCCCGGAGGGACGAAGCTCCCAGGCGCCCTCCCGGTCGAAGTCTTCATCGGGGAACCGGGCCTTAAACTCTGTAATGGAGTGCGCGATTCCTTCCGGGGTTCGGGTCCACACGATTTCCGCTTTCAGGTGCAGACTGCGGACATGGTGAATCCACTGCTCGCTCTGCCGGACGTGGCGGACCAGCGTCTCGGCGCGCACGTTGAACCGGCGTTCCAGCGCCTCGCTCGGGGGCGTCGTGCGTTTGACCAGAGTCGCGGCGATGGGAACCGGGCGTGCGCCGGGCGACGCGGGCAGGGTCTCCCCGTTGAACACATACCGATCGCCCCCACTTTCGCGGGACAGACGCATGGGGCTGCCGAACAGCGTCCCCGTCAGGCTGCCTTCAGAGGGTACGAGTTCGCCATGCGCCACCCCTCCAAACGATGCGAAAGCGAAGCCGTCGCCGGATCGAGTGATCGTGAGCCTGGTCCAGTACGGCGTCGATTCGCAGGCATAGTCGCCGAGAAAATGCTCGTAGGCCTCGATTCCGCCGGTTCGATCCATGTCGTTCATCTCTCGCATCTCCATGAACTTCTCAGTACGCTATTCCCGGTGTCACGCCGAAGATATTATCGCCGGAACTGAGGCGGAGAACAAGGATGTTGTTCGCGGGAAAACCTCCGGATGAGAGAATGCGTTTGGCGCATTAGGGGTACCGGCGGAACCGTCAGAGACTCGCCCGAGTCGTCCCGCTCTCCGCTGGCGCCCTGCAAGGCGATAAACGCTCCTGTTCCGGGCGAAGGCCGGGCCGGATTCATCTGGGGACACATGGCGTTGCGTGCGGAGCGCGTCGATCAGGCTGCCGTCCCAAGGCGGAAGATGCCCGCCGCCCGGACGCGCAGCGGCCCTCCGGGCCGAAAGCGGCGGATTCCGGAGAGATCCGTCCCTTCCTTCCGCCGAGCGCTCCCCCGGACAGGCATCTCTCCGGCCTGTCGCCTCCAGCCTGTCATTTCAATCCGTTCAAAGCGGCCGCGACGATCTGCTTGATCTCGGCGTCGATGTTCTCGGTGAAGGGGCCCGGCAGGAAGAACTTCTGGGCTTCGCCTCCTTCGTAGCCGCCTTCGCGGACGATTCGCTGGTCCGGGATGTACGCCGTGGCGTTGGTCACGTAACCGAGCGTCATCGCCTGGTCCGTGCCGGCCATCGCGCGAAGCATCGGGCCCCACGGACTGCACACCTCGCCTTCCATCGCGAAGATCGTCAGCGCGCCGCCGAGCTTCCAGACCTGGACATCGTAGCGGAAGCTCGTGCCGGCATCGGGCACGGCCAGGGATTGCCGTGCGACCCAGGTGTAGTACGCCTTCCGCGACCCGGCGTAGGCCTCGCGTTCCATCTCCTCGCGCGACCAATGCTGGCCGTAGCTCAGTTGTCCCGTCGCGAGGGACGAGGTGAACGACGCGGCGATCGGGGTCATCGGACCGGTCTCCAGGTGCGACAACGCCGCGCGGGCCAGCTTCTCCCCCGCCTCTTTCGCCTGGTTCGGGTCGGCCGCGAAGACCGGTTCGCCCGTCTTGGGGTCCTTGCAGACGACCTTGGCGTCCGCCCCGCAGCCTTGCACGAAGACCGCTTTCGTATCGGGCAGACTGCTCGCGATGCAGTCCCGCATCGCGCCGGGATAGTCGGGACTCCATTTCTGCATCGAGCCGGAACTTGTGGGGTGACACGCGTGGCCGACGATCACGATCTGACGGGGCGGGCAGTAGCGTCGCAGGCGGAGGATCGGCGTATGAGGGTCGGTCGAACCTTCCGGATACGGTCCCCAGCCGATCTTGCCGTTGACGGGCAGGCGCCGATTGCAGGCGATGCCGCGAAGCTCGATCGCGCCGTATTCGATGCCCGCCGGCGCGAGGTCGGCCATCGCCCGATCGACGGAGGCCAGGATGGTCTCTTCGAGGAACGCCATGTACCAGACGTTCGGGCCGCCCGCGGCGTAGGTCGCGTGGAATGCCGTGGCGGGCCCCCAATGCGTGTGCGAGGCCGCCAGGATAACGTTCTGGGCCGCGACGTTGTGCTTGCGTGCGATGTCCCGCCGGATCGCCTCGGTCATCACGCGTTCGAATCCCGCGACATCGGCCGTGATGAGAATTGCGACGCGACCATCGGCGTCGCGCAGAACGATCGCCTGGGTCAGCAGCGGCGCATGGGTCCCCTGGGCGTACCGCTCGCTGCCGTAGCCGCTCATCTGGGCGTGCCCGGGCGCCGGCGTGATGTCTGCCTCGGCGTACCCGACCGACCACGGGCGATCGGCCGTACCTTCCGCCATCATCGATGAGCCGCAGAAACCGACGAACGCCGCCGCGACAAGCAACCACCGACTTCGCATGACAGACCTCGCCTTGAATCCAAAGGGAGCCGCGTCCCCCGCATCAGCGAGAAGACCGCAGCATCCGCCGTCATTCGCCCTATTCCACTTCGCGTAGCGCAATCTGGCCGCTGGCTTCGATCGTCACCGGGAGGATCGCGGGCTTCTCGTTCACGACCGGACCGTTGAAGATCGTCGACCACCAGTTGCCTTCTTTGTCTTTGAAGAACATATTGTGGCCGCCGTTGGGAATCGCTGGATAACGCGGGCCGTACGGGCCGTAGATGCTCTTGCTCGTCGCGACCCAGCAGGTGTATTTGCCGTCCCAGTGGTCGGAGGCGGTCAGCACGTACGTGTCGCCGATCTTCAGGAGGAACGCGCCTTCGTAGCCGATGTGATCGAACGAGTTCGGGCCGTGGATTTTGACGCACAGGTCCGAATGGTGCGTCGGGTCGGGGTCCGGCGTCGCGATCTTGAGCTTGCGTCCCGGCTCGGCGGGCCCGCTCATGTCGGGCTTCATCCTGCGGATCTTGCCGCAATGCCAGACGAAGTAGACCGCGCCGTCGTCGTCCTCGAACAGCGACGCGTCGATCTCGTCGCCCAGCCGCTCATTGGGCGAGACGTCGACGTACGGCCCCTCGGCCTTGCCTGTCGTGCTCTTGAGCAGGCCGGAGCCCGAGTCCTTAAACTCGCCCGTGTAGGTGGGCATGCTGTACGTGAGCCAGAACGTGCCCTTCTTGTAGTGCACCTCCGGCGCCCACAGCGGGCAGCCTTTGGCCTTGTAGTTCCGGTGCCAGGGACTGTCGCCGTAGCGCCATTCGAAATTCAGCTTCTCCCACCGGGTCAGGTCCGGCGACTTCCAGAGTCGAATGCAGTTCTGCCCGGTCGTCGTGCCCGTGAGATAATAGTTGCCGTCGGCCGCGAGGCAGATCGACGGGTCCCGCACGTACTCGTCGAACAACAGCCGCACGGCCTTGTCCATGCCCTTCATCGACTCCGACATCTTGAGCCCCGGAGCCGGCCCGCCCGCCGGCCCGCCCGCCGGCCCACCCGCCGGCTCGCCGGCCGTCAAGCGTGTCCCCCACCCGGCCGCCGCCAGGGCGACCCCGCAACTCATCTTCAGCGCTTCGCGTCGATTCATCCCATCGGCCCTCACAGTCTTCTCTCAAGAACGATACCCCGGAATCCCCGCTCGGTTTTGATCCCTTGGGGCCGGCCGGGGGACATGCTATCAGACTGCCTCCCGCCCCGCCACCGGCAACTTCCCTCGTCACGATTCGTCGCGGCATTTCCTGCGGAGTCCGATCTCATCGCTTGCCAAGCGGCGTCTCCCGTGGTATCATCCGGGTTTGAATTTGGTCACCTCGTCGGGGGGATCCACAACGAGTGATG
>JBDKUU010000939.1:0-3301 GCA_039679525.1 Phycisphaerales bacterium
GGATTTCACGAAATCGCCGACGACATCGCCCTTGCCGTCTCGCCACGGGGATTGCTTGACGCCGTAGGGGTAAAGATCGCTTTGCCACTGGAGAAAGCCGCTGCAATGCTTGGCGACAAGCACGGCGTACTTCGCCCCCATTGCCTTGGCCGCCTCCATCCACTGATCGGTATCGAGCTTGGCGGGGTTGTACATCGCAGGCGTCGGCATGTCACGCCAACTGCGCCAATCCCAGCCGGGCTTATAGATCGGGATATCGAAATGAAAGAACATCCCGAGTTCCATGTCCTGCCACCGGGCCTGCTGCCGGCTGGGCTTCGGCAGACCATCCGGCCCGGCCGTTCCCTCACCTGCCCCAAAACATCGTTGGCCCCAGGCAACAGCCGAGGCCGCCCCAACAACACTTTGAAGAAACCGACGTCGATTCATCGCATGATCCTTTTCACTCTGCCCCACACCGCCGCCCTTCGCAAAAGAGCCGGTCGCAATCCAAGGCACAACATGGCATCATACCCTCCGTCACCCGGTCCCGAAAGCCTCTTCCCGGAGAGTCGCAAGACGTGAAGGACTGCGGACGGACCGAGAGCCCCTTGCGACGTTCAGGGAGAGGATGGACAGGCGAGCCGGGAGCGGGTAGGCTGTTGGTGTTTTGGGTGTCACGAGATGATCGGTTGATCTTGCCTGAAAGGATGATCGTATGAACAACGCCTGCACAAGAATGCTCATAGCGACCGCAATCCCCCTGCTGCTTCTGTCCTTTGTCTCTCCGGCTTCGGCCCAGATTCCACTGGCCGAGCATCCGAGGCCCGATTTCCAGCGGGCCCAGTGGTTGAACCTCAACGGCGCGTGGGAGTTCCGATTCGACAAGGAGAACGTCGGGCTCGATCAGGACTGGGCGGCCGGCAAGGCGGAGTTTCCGCTGTCGATCACGGTGCCCTTCCCGTGGGGCTCGAAGCTCTCCGGCGTCGAGAGCGAAGCCGATATCGCCTGGTACCGCCGGACAATTCGCGTGCCTGCCGAGTGGCAAGGGAAGCGGGTGTTCGTCGTCGTCGGCGCCTGCGACTGGCTCACAACCGGATGGCTCGATGGGCAGAAGGTCGGCAGCTTCCAGGGTGGGTACACACCATTCGAGTTCGAGCTGACAGCGAACGTCAAGTGGGGCCAGGACCAGCAACTCGTGCTGCGGGTGGACGACACGCCCCACCGATTCAAGCTCGAAGGCAAACAGGGCTACGGCCCCGCCAAGGGGATCTGGCAGACAGTCTACCTCGAGGCGAGATCCAAGGTCGCGTTGGAGACCGTGCATTTTGTGCCGGATATCGACGCCGGGACGGTCACCGTGAAGGCGACGCTGAATGAGCCCGCGTCGGGGCCGATGACATTTGAGCTTCAGTTCAAGCCCGAGGATCGGTCCGAGACGGTCGCGAGCACGAAGGTATCCGCACAACAGCGAGAAGTCGAATTCACTGTGCCTCTGGGCAAGGTGCGGCTCTGGTCGCTGGAGGACCCCTATCTGTACGAAGTCAAAACCGTACTGTCGGGTGAGGGCAATAAGGACACTGTGGAGACCTACTTCGGGATGCGCAAGATCGGCGTGGTGAAACTGCCCGGCACGGAGCATCCGTACATCGCTCTGAACAACAAACCCATTTATCTCAAGCTGACACTGGACCAGGCCTACCATCCGGATGGCTTCTATACCTTCCCGAGCGACGACTTCATGCGGGACGAGATCCTGCGGTCGCGGCAGATAGGCCTGAACGGCCAGCGCATCCACGTCAAGATCGGCATCCCGCGCAAGCTCTACTGGGCGGACCGGCTCGGCGTGCTCATCATGGCGGACGTGCCCAATAGCTGGGGCCAGCCCGATGAAGACATGCGTTACGAGGCCGAGGTCGCCCTTCGCGGCATGCTCAAGCGGGACTTCAACCACCCGGCCATCTTCAGTTGGGTGATCTTCAACGAGACCTGGGGCCTCCGCACGGGCGACCAGGGCTACACCTCCCAGACGCAGGACTGGGTCGCCTCCATGGTCCGGCTCGCCAAGGGACTCGACCCCACCCGGCTCGTGGAGGACAACTCCCCCTGCAACAACGACCACGTCCTGACGGACATCAACAGTTGGCACGCCTATCTGCCCGGCTACAAGTGGACCGAACATCTGGACCAGGTCTGTCGGGACACCCGCGTGGGCTCGAAATGGAACTACATCGGCGACCGTACGCAGGACGGTGACCCGCTCCTGAACAGCGAGTGCGGCAACGTCTGGGGCTACAAGGGCAGCACCGGCGACGTGGACTGGAGCTGGGATTATCACATCATGATGAACGCCTTCCGGCGGCATCCCCAAATCTGCGGCTGGCTGTACACGGAGCATCACGACGTCATCAACGAGTGGAACGGCTACTGGCGGTTCGACCGCTCGCAGAAGTTCACCGGGATGGAGGACCTCGCGGCGGGCATGAGCCTGCGCGACCTGCACAGCGACTTCTACATCGCGATGTCCGAAGAGCTGTGCCAGGAGGTCACGCCGGGGACACAGGTCCAGGTCCCGCTGTACGTGTCCTTCCTTACAGACCGCAGGGCCGGCGAGGAGCTGTTCCTGCGGGGCAACCTGCACTCGTGGGACAGCCTGGGCCAGGAGCGATCCTACGGCCGCATCCGGCAGAGAATCCCGTGCGAGGCGTGGAAGTGCGGGGCCATCGAGCCGCTGGAAGTCACGATGCCCGAGGAACCGGCTGTAGTCGTGCTCGCCGTCCGGCTGGAAGACAGGTCCGGCGCCGTCCTGGCCAGGAATTTCACCACGTTCGTCGTCCGCGACGGCCGCCAGCCGCGTGAAGAAACCCTCGGCCAGCGGGACCGAAGGACGAAGGTCGTGCGGATCGCGCCGAAGGATTTCGCCAAGGCGCAGTGGTCCGTGAAGCAGTGGAACGTATTCGACGGGCTGAAGGTCAACGGCGCCGGCGCCGGATACTTCGAGTACCGAATCCCGTGGCCCGCCGATCTGAAGGCCGAGGACATCGAGACCGCCACATTCCGCGCCGAGGTCTCCGCCAAGCAGCTCTTCGGCAAGGACAAGGAAGGCGCCGCGAAACAGGATGGCGACTACATGCGGGGCAAGGGTACGCATGACCCGAGCCTGAACCCGAACGCTTATCCCATGACGGATGAGCAAACCTATCCGAGTGCTGTTCGCGTCCGCGTCGGCGGCGAAGTCGTCGGCGTCTTCGAGTTGCCGGACGATCCTGCGGATCATCGCGGCATCCTGTCCTGGCAGGCGCAGAAACGCGACGACACGCTG
>JBDKUU010000940.1:0-7091 GCA_039679525.1 Phycisphaerales bacterium
CATCGTAAATCATCGCACGCCTTTCGAAAAGAAATCTCACATCCGCTAAAGCAAAGCCGCAGGCCCGGCTGTTATATTGGTGAGAACCGGATGTTCTCGACGAAAGGGCCTTTTCGGTGATGGTGGAAGACAGATTCCTGGTCTGGCGGCTCAACCGCGGGGACGCCGCGGCGCTGTCGCGCGTGTACGAGAAGTACCGCGACGATCTGCTGCGGCTGGCGGGCTCGCTGCTGAGCGACCGGTCGGCGGCCGAGGATGTCGTTCAGGATGTCTTCGTTCGCTTCGCCGGCCTGGCTCGGACGTTCCGACTGACCGGCAGCCTCAAGGGGTACCTGGCCGCCTGCGTCGCCAACGCCGCCCGCAATCAGCTCGCGGCCGGGCGTCGCCGGGAGGCCGTGGGGCTCGAAGAGGCCGTGGGCCTCGCGTCGAGCGTGGCCGAGCCCGACGGTTGGGCGATCTACAGCGAGCAGTTCTCGCGGGTCAGTGGGGCGATGGCCGAGCTGCCCACGGAGCAGCGGGAGGTCGTGACGCTGCACCTGTACGGCGACATGCCGTTCCGCGAGATCGCCGACTGGCAGAAGACCTCGATCAAAACCGTCCAGAGCCGCTACCGCTACGCGCTGGACAAGCTCCGGTCGCTTTTTGAAGGTTGAGGTGGAAGAATGAAAGATCCGAGAGACGCCGCGGGTTTCGTGAAGAACGCCGCGATTCAGACGAACGACGCGACAGACGCGAAAGTGCTCCAAAAGATGCGTGCGGCCTACGGCGAATCCACCTCCGTCGGAACGACGGGGCACGTGGGACGCGGGATTCTTCGGTTTGCCGCTGCTGCGGCGGTTCTGATGGCCGCAGGGATTCTGGTCGGTCACATGGACTGGTTCGCCGGCGGCAGCGTCGCCTGGGCCGACGTCGCCCAGCAGTTCAAGATCGTGCCGTTCTTCAGCGTCTCGATCTACACGAGGGAGAACGCCACGTCCGAGCCGACCCAGACGGACCTGTGGATGAGCCGGGATCGTCACATCCGACTCCGCGTGGGAAGGCACGTGGTCTTTGCCGAACCGGGCCAGGTCAGAGCGTACGACATCGTGTCCCGGCAGTCCGTCGAGCCCGATGGAATCGCCTGGTTCTTCCTGCAGAAGATCGGCCAGACGAAGGAGTTCTCCCTCGAGGCGATTATCGAGGTCATGTTCGGCGGCCGCACGACCGAGGTCACGCCGCTCATCAATCCGGACGCGGTGGTCTCGCAGGACGTGGTGGTCTTCGACGTGGAGCCGCCGGCCACGCCCGAACGGGTCCGGATCTGGGCGCTCCGCGAGAGCCGCCTGCCCATGCGAATCACCGTCTGGGACCCTCGCGAGGGAAAGAGCACCGCCGCGGTCTTCACGTACTTCCGAGAACTGCCGGCGGAGTTCTTCGACCCCAATGCTTTCGAGTTCTCGCGTCAGGACCCTTCGGCCGATCGCCAGGTCAACGCAGCCTCGCTGCCGGCCTCGCACATCTGAAAAACGCGGCGGCCGCACGTCACGCCGCAGCGGACGCTCGCTGCAATAGGATTTCGAGAAGATCCCAACGATCATAGTCTACCCATCGAAAGGAGATCGCAATGACTCGCGACGTTCACGGATTGGGCCGGGCCCGTCATGGTTTCACGCTGATCGAGCTGCTGGTTGTCGTTTCGATCATCGCCATATTGTTGTCGCTGCTGGTGCCGGGCCTGCGGATGGCCAAGGCCCATGCCAAACGCGTGGCCTGCCAGAATAACCTGCATCAGGGCATCATCGCCGGAAACCTCTACGCCGGGGATTTCGACGGCTTCCTGCCGGAAGGCAATATCGTGGACCGGTCCGCGGCCGGCTACAGCAAAGAGTGGGATCGAGCCGACCTGCTGACCCTGATCAACTACAAGACGATGATGGCGTTCGGACGTTACGGCCTGACGGAGAAGCACGCGACTTGCGAGACCGCCCGGAAGTACTTTGAATCCAGTCCCGACTGGCTCAGCCCGCTCCCGGCCACCCGGCCCCTGGTCTCCACAGCCCACATCGGCTGGATCTACTGGGGCAATCGCGGCAACTGGACCGACCCCGACACGGGACGCCAGTACGTCACGGCCCGGAAGATGACGGACAAACCCACCTCGAACACGATCATCACGTGCTTCTGCTACAACCGCTATGACGCGGTCGGGCCCGGCGGCCAGTGGCCCGCCTGGTACGCTTCGCACATCGGCGGGAACTTCTTCCACGACGTCGGCCGGCCGATGAAGCCGACGCCCGACGGCCTCGTGGTCGGGTACCTCGACGGCTCCGCCCGCTTCGTGCGGTGGGACCGCCTGACCCCCAGCAATCACGAGGGCGACTACATCGTCTACTACGACGGCGGAATGTGAGATCCGGATGGTGCGTGATACGCACCCTACGCGTCGCGACCGTGGGCCTTTGTAGGGTGCGTACCACGCACCGCTCGTCCGCACATTCAATTTGCGTCTACCCAACGGGCCGGTCCCGTGCGATAATGGAGGCTTGACAGCGATGTGTGCAAGGGACCTTGTGGACGGAGCGCGAAGATGCCGGACGCACGACGACTTTATTTCCTCGACAATTTGCGGATCGCCCTGACGGTCCTGGTCATCGCCCATCACGTGGGCCAGGCCTACGGCCCGACCGGCGGCGCGTGGCCGATCCAGGAGACGGCCCGAGCCGCGATCCTCGGGCCCTTCTTCACGGTGAACCGGTCGTTCTTCATGAGCCTGTTCTTCATGATCTCCGGCTACCTCATGGTGGCCTCCTACGACCGGAGCGGGACGGGGCCTTTTCTCAAGGGCCGGCTTCTCCGGCTGGGCATCCCTCTGCTGGCCTTCTTCTTCCTGGTCATCCCGCTCCAGCAGTATCTGTGTCACTGCCGCATCGGCGACCTGGACGGCATGAGCTTCGGCCAGTACTACGGCTCCCGCTACTTCGCGCCCGTCAACCCCGAGGCGAACTTCCAGCACCTCTGGTACGTCGAGCACCTGTTGATCTTCAGCCTGTGCTACGCCGTGCTGCGGGCCGTGTGGAAGCGGCCGTCCCAGGGAAACCCTGCGGAGGCCAAGCCGCTCAAGCACACGGCCATTCTGGTCTTCGCCCTGGCGCTGGCCGTCGCGTCGGCGGTCGTTCGAAACTGGTATCCGATCGACCGATGGATCGGGTTTCTCGGCTTCATCCAGGTGGCCTTCGCCGATGTCCCTCGCGACCTGAGCTTCTTCGTCCTCGGAGCCGTCGCGTATCGTCGCCAGTGGTTCCTGGGGCTCTCCAACGAGATGGGACGAACCTGGCTCGGGATCGGTCTGGCGGCCGCCGTGCTCTGGTACGCCTACGCCCTGGCTCGCATGGCGGGCGTGCCGCGCATCAATCCGGAGGTCATGGGAGTCGCATACCCGATCTGGGAGTCGCTCCTGTGCTGCGGCATGTGCATCGGCCTGCTCTTTCTGTTCCGCGAGAAGCTGAACATCCAGAGTCGCTGGGGCAAGTGGATGGCCGAGAGCCAGTATGCCGCATACGTTTTCCATGTTCCCGTCGTGGTTCTTATCCAGTTCGCCCTGGTGAGCGCCGCCCTGTCGCCGTTCACGAAGTTCGCCCTCGTGACGGCGGCGAGCGTTCCCCTGACTTTTCTGCTCAGCGCCGCGATCCGCACCCCAGCGCTGGTGCGGAAGGTTCTATAGTTTCCAGGCCTTGGCGAACGCCTTGAAGCTCCGATCGTAGGTCTTCTCGACGTCGTCCGGGAAGCAGCACGCGGGCAACTGCTTCGACGCCAGGTGATAGCTCAGGCACTCGCAGCACACGCCCTTGTTGCTGCAGCCGGGATAGGAGCAGTTGCAGTTCTTCATGTTCCGGTTTTTCTGGCATTCCATAGGGCTTCTCTCCACTTGCGTTTGGTCTTCTCGAACGGATTGCTCATGATCTTGTAGACGGCCGCTCCGCACTCCAGGCACAGCCACGGCCGCGGCCTGCGGGCGTCGCGAATCCAGAAGATCGCCCACAGCCCGGCGGTCAACAGCGTCAGAATCAGGTGCGGCGCATGGTTGATCGCCTGACGGCCGACCGGCGTCTGCTTCAGGCACTTGCCGCAATACCCACTGGCCTCTTCGAATCGGCTGAATCGCAATATCGATAACATAACTAGATTTCTCTGGATTACGGAACGGGCTTCCACCAGGGCAGCGAGTGTAACATCGCCGATGGGGAAATGCAAACCGCCTTCGTTTCTGCATCCGATGCTCGTGCAGGTTTCTGCTCATGGGCGGCATTCTCGACGATCTGAACCGCCGACGCCGCGGGCCGTACAAGGGCAACAAACGCGATCCTTCATAAGGAGATGGATCATGGAATCGAAGGTCAGGACGACTCCCGTCGTTGGACTTCTCGCAATCCTCTGCGTCGCGGCGGTTCTTCTGCCCGGCGGCTGTCAATCCTCGAATCGAGTGGTCGAGGACCAGGTCAGCGACACCTGCCCCATCTGCGAGCGCCAGACCCGGATCAACCCGATCACCAGGCTCAAGTACACCACGTGCGTCTGCCCCACCTGCCAGAGGGTCTACACGCTCGACACGCTGACCCTGGACGCGATCGAACGCTTCACCGGCCCCAACATCGGCGACCGCGTCCACGTCTGCGACAGTTGCGGGAAGATCATCGAGGACTGCGCCGCGTGCCGACAGAAGAGCCGCTGATCCACAGGGGCCTCTTGACTCGGCGGCCGCCATGGGATAGAGCTTACTCATGCCGGGCCTGCCGCCGGCCTCGATGTCAGAGGCCCCGCGGCGGGCGCGGGTCTGTGCCGGAGTGAAAACATGGATGGCTGTCTCCTGGGGGCCCGAGGCGGACTGTGCGTCGCCGCCGCCGCGTGCTTGTGCCTGATTCTGGTCGGTTGCCAATCGTCGTCGGTCAAGCCTGCCGCCGAGAGCGTTCAGGTTTCGCCCGATATTACCGTGCGTCCCGCTGCTGAAGGGGTCTGGGTCTACACGGCGTATTTCGATCTGCCGAGCTACGGCCGGACCGCCGCGAACGGACTGGTCGTCATCGACGGCCAGGACGCCATGCTGATCGATCTGCCCTGGACCGACGAGCAGACGGGCGTCCTGTTCGACTGGGCCTCGAAGAACTTCGGGGCAACCGTCAAGACGGTGGTGCCCACGCACTTCCACCAGGACTGCATGGGCGGCCTGGCGGAGGCCCACCGACGCGGGGCCGCGTCGTACGCACAGGACCGAACCGTCGAGATCGCCCGAGAGAAGAACCTGCCCGTCCCGCAGGTGCCGTTTCGCCTCCAGACGATGGTTCGCTGCGGCCGGACGGTCGCCCTCGCGAGATACTTCGGGCCCGGCCACACGACAGACAACATCGTCGTCTGGTTCCCCGTGCAGAAGATCCTGTTCGGCGGATGCCTGATCAAGTCCATGGACGCCGAGTCGCTCGGCAACACCGCCGACGGCGACTTGCAGGCCTACCCCCAGACGCTTGGGAAGGTCAAGGCCGCCTACCCGAACGCCAAGATCGTCGTTCCCGGCCACGGCGACTGGGGCGGACCGGAGCTGATCGACCACACGATCAAGCTGTGTGCCCCGAAGGATTCCAAGCCCTGAGAATGCCAGATGCGTGACATCGATCCCGGCCCGAACGCCGCGCCCGACAAGACAATGACGCTGTTCTTCGACCTCGACGGCACTCTCAGCGATCCGAGCGACGGCATCACGCGGTGCATTCAGTACGCCCTGGCGAAGCTCGGCCGCCCGTACCCGCCGAAGGCCGAGCTGGTGCAGTTCATCGGGCCGCCCTTGCGATGGACCTTTCCCCGACTGCTCGGCAGCGAAGACGGGGACCTGGTCGACAAGGCCGTGAGCTACTACCGCGAGCGGTTCGGCGACGTCGGACTCTTCGAGAACGAGGTCTACCCGGGCGTCCCCGAGATGCTGGCCCGTCTGCAAGGGGAGGGCCACAGGCTCTACGTGGTCACGTCCAAGCCGACGGTCTACTCGGATCGGATCGTCGCGCACTTCGGGTTCGACCGCTGGATTCTCAAGGTCTTCGGCCCGCATCTCGACGGCCGCTTCGACGAGAAAAGCGAACTCATCGGACACCTCCTGCACGAGCTCTCGCTCGATCCGACTCGCACGATCATGATCGGCGACCGGGCCAGGGACATCGAATCGGGCAAAGCCCACGGCACTCTCACGATCGGCGTGACCTACGGCTTCGGCAGCGAAGCGGAAATCGCCGCCGCCGGCCCCGACGAGATCTGCCGCAACCCCGCCGAGATCGATCAAGCCGTTCGCCGATGCAGCACAAAGGGCAGGCATATCTGACGTCCTCCCGATCCGAGCCACGACCCCGCACGACCGGTCTTACCCCGCGCACGCCAGTCTTCCGCCCGCAATTGGCTTCGTTTCGCACGCGGACTCGTGAAGCGCGAAGGGGAAAGCGTGAAGCGTCTCGGCCGCAGCCTGCGTGGCCGGCCCCTCCTCGTTCGTAGTGACGCCGTGAGGCGTTATCTTCTCTTCAAGAAGTGTCAAGTGTGAAGTGTGAAGTTTGAAGTCAGAGCCGCCACTTGAAACTTGACACTTCGAACTTGAAACTCCCTCCGGCCCGTTTTCGCCAAACGAACCCAATTCCGCCCCGGCCACGGCCTCCCGATCCGCCGCAAAGCCGCTCTGCGAATTCAAGGCCAAGAGGGGAGTTTTTGCCACAGAGAGCACAGAGGACACAGAGCCGGAAGGGCTAGAACCGGGCGAACAGAGGAGCGTCTCACAAGGCGCGGCGTTCTTCCCCTCGCCCTCTCGCTCTTCTCTGTGTCCCTCTGTGACCTCTGTGGCAACCTTTCTTCCCTCTCCACCGGGTCCGGGCTCCGAACGCGGGACGTAGTCCGCATCGGCCGCCGCACGGGCCTCCCGCTCTTTCCGCAGTTCAGTCATCGTCCGGTACAGGCTGCTCTCGATCCGCCGCTCGTGGACCAGCAGCCGATCGATCACCTGGGCGCGGGCGAAGTCCGTCATCACCACCTGCCCCAGGATCACCGCCTCCTCATCCGGCTTCGGCTCGATCGGCAGCCCATGCTTG
>JBDKUU010000941.1:0-2270 GCA_039679525.1 Phycisphaerales bacterium
CTCCGAAGGAACCTACCGAGTCGTCCGGCCCATGAAGCGACGTGCCGGACGAAAAGTAGAATGTCCCCTTTTCTATTGAGCCATTGATCGTGCTATCGCGTGAGCAATTCTCTCGCTTTCTCCAGGACCGTGTCGCGGCCGGAGCGGATGTCTTCGATTGTCGGGGTAACGAGGTGATGGGGCTCGATGCCGTGCAGGGGCGAGGGCATCTTGCCGTGCAGGGGGAACGTCAGCGAGCAATGCAGGCTCACCCCGGCGGGCAGTTCGATCTCCTTCGACCAGCCGCAGGCGCCGATGGTGGGAGCGCCGACCAGTAGGGCTCCCGCCTCGTACATGCCGGAGACGAAATGCTCGCACGCGCTGGCGCAGCCCTCGTTGATGAGCACCGCGACCTTGCCTTGATAGCGCCAGGGGCCTCTCGGCGACACGACGTTGGTGAACTTCTCGTATAAGACGGTGCCCGCCCGCCGCTGGAAGCTGATGCTCGCGACGACCTTGTGGCTGATGAACCGCCCGATGACGGTCTCTGCGAGGAAATCCTGACCGCCGCCGTTGTCGCGGACGTCGATGATCAGGTAGGGCTTCTCGCGCAAGGGCTCGAGCTGTTTGTCGAAGTCGACGCCGGTGAAGCCGCCCCATCCTCGAATTCGGATGTAGCCCGTGCGGTCATCCAGGACCTTGCTGTAGAGCGTGGGTTCCGGCCCGGAGCCGAAACCTCCGCCGCCGCCCCGCGTCAGGGTCTTCTCGCAGATCCCGCCTTGTCCGTCGCGCAGCTTCAGCTTGACCTGCGAACCCTCCTGGCCTTCGAGGATCTTCTCACAGGCCGATCTCGCCCTGGCGTAGGAAGTCGCCCCGAACGCCTCCGGCCACTGGCGCTCGAATCGCTCCACGGCGTTGGCGTCGTCGATCTCCAGAACGATGTCGCCGGGGGAAATGCCGAGATTCTTCGCGCAGTGCGTCACGACGACCCGGTTCTCGATCCACGCCGTGCGAATCGGCGGGCCCGGCAGGCCCTTCTTCCCCTCCCAATACATGCCCGTGTGGTAGTCGTTCAGACGCTGGACGAGCATGGCGTCCATGATGGGCAGCGCCTCGTACAGGCCGCTCACGCCCTGGATTCGCTCCTTGCAGGCGTCGTACCAGCTCTCGTCGAAGGCCCCGGCGTACTCCATCATGGGGTAGTTCTCTTTGAGCGAGGCCCACAATAGATCGAGGAAACCGACCGGCGTCCCGGCCTTGGGCAACGCGACGTTGGGGTCCGCGCCCTTTTCCACGAGTAGCTTGACGATCTGTTCCTGCCCGTGCATGCGGGCTACCTGAACCGCGGTGAATCCGTACTTGTCCGTGGCCGTCGCCCTGGCTCCATGAGACAGACACGTCTCCACGGTTTTCATGTCCCCGCCGCGGAGGGCCGTCATCAATCGGTCGCCAAGGGTATTGGGGTCCAGTCGTCGGCAGGCAAGACCCCACGTTCGGCCGCGATTCTGAACCTTCAACAAGAGTGAGTTGGCGCCGGCGCGGAACGTCACGCCGACGAGGTCGTCGTCCTCCCGGACCTCGCGGCTCGTCCAATTCTCGTGGACCAGCTCGCCGTTGAGCCAGACCTTCACCGCGTCGTCGCTGCCGATTCCAAGCACGGCCGGCGTCTGGGCGGGCATGTCGACCCGGGCCCAGGCGTAGGTGGTCGCGTACTGCTCGTAACCGAGATGGCGGACGATGTTGACCAGATCCGTCGGACTGTCGACCTTCCGCCAGCGTCGCTCCTCCTGGCCCGTGTGGAAGACCATCTCCAGGCTCGGCTGGATCTGGGTCTCTCCGCCGTGCTCGGTCAGAAGATCCTTGTCGAAGGCCTGTCGCTGAGCATCGACATCTTCCGGCCTGGGAGTCCCGTCGAAGACGGGAAATGGGTCGCAGGCCAGCCACTGCTTGATGAATGTCCCGGGTTCGAGCCCCTGGTAGACGGCCCACGGCGACGGAGCCGGTGTCTCCGCGGCCCAGACGCCTGCGGACAGCACACAGATGCCGATCAGACCCGCCGAAATCGCCACAGCAGCTCGCATGCCATACTCCTTGAATCCTTCGCTCGGACCGTAACCCAAGAACCGTCCACTCTCTAAGACGGTCGGGCAAAAGGTTCGTTACCGGAAAGGAAGAGAGTTGCAGGAGGGCGCCCAGGCCGCCCGTGAGCCTCCGTTATCTCACGGGCGGGGCAGTCTCAGAGCAAGGAAGGTGAATTGAGAGGCGAGACTCTCTGATTTATCGTTTGAAGG
>JBDKUU010000942.1:0-3328 GCA_039679525.1 Phycisphaerales bacterium
CACGGCCTTGGCGATCGCGGTGATCGCGTCATGCTGCGACACGACGGTTTTGTGCAGCTCGTTCTCGAGCTCCAGCAACCGCTGGGTTTCCTTCTTCTCGAGCTTCGTCAGCGGCACGCCGGTCATATTGCTGACGACTTCGGCGATGATTTCGTTGTCGACGATGCCCGTGACTTCCTTATTCTGCTCGTACCACTTTTTGTGGAGCTGAGCCTTCTCTTCGACGAGCTGCTGAGCCTCATCCCGCAGGGATGCCGCACGCTCGTAGTCGGCGTTGCGGACGGCCTCGTCCTTCTCTCGTTGCAGCTCTTCGATGCGCGACTCGATCTGGGTCAAGTCCGGCGGAGGCGTCATGTTCTTCAGACGGACGCGTGCGCCCGCCTCATCGACGACGTCGATCGCCTTATCCGGCAGGCAACGGCCGGTAATGTACCGGGTCGAGAGCTCCACCGCCTGGAAGAGGGCCTCGTTGGTGAACCGCACCCTGTGGTGCGCCTCATACCGGTCCTGCAGGCCGCGGAGGATCTCGAACGTCTCTTCCTTCGAGGGGGGTTCGACGATGATCGTTTGGAACCGTCGCTCCAGGGCGCCGTCTTTCTCGATGTACTTGCGGTACTCGTCGAGCGTCGTGGCTCCGATGCACTGGACCTCGCCTCGGGCCAGAGCCGGTTTCAGGACGTTCGACGCATCGATCGCGCCCTCGGCGCCGCCGGCCCCGACCAGGGTGTGCAGCTCATCCACGAACAGGATGACGTTGCTGGCCCGTCGGACCTCGTTGATGACCGCCTTGATGCGCTCTTCGAACTGCCCGCGGTACTTGGTCCCGGCGACCATCATCGCCAGGTCCAGGACCACGATGCGTTTTTCTTTCAGAATCTCGGGCACCTGCTTGTTGATGATCTGCTGGCTGAGACCCTCGACAATGGCCGTTTTTCCGACACCGGCTTCGCCCAGCAGCACGGGGTTGTTCTTCGTGCGCCGGCAAAGGATCTGGATCAGCCGCTCGATCTCCCGCGTTCTGCCGATCACCGGGTCCAGTTCGTTGTTGATCGCCAACTGGGTCAGATCGCGGCCGAAGCTGTCCAAGGCAGGGGTCTTGCTCTTGGTCTTGCGACCGATGGCAGGACCGCCCATCTTGAGGTTCAGGTCATTGGGAGCGTCCTCGACGCCGGCTCCGAGCAGGTTCAGGACTTCCTGTCGGACGTCTTCGAGTTTCAAACCCAGGTTCATCAACACCTGGGCTGCGATTCCCTCACTTTCTCGCAGCAGGCCCAGCAGGATGTGCTCGGTGCCTACATAATTGTGGTTGAGGGCCCGGGCTTCCTCGATGGCGTACTCGATGACCTTCTTGGCTCGCGGAGTCTGGGGGAGCTTGCCCATGGTGACCATGTCCGGGCCGCTCTTGACGAGTTTCTCAACCTCCAGACGCAGCTTCTTGATGTCCACGTCCAGGTTCTTGAGAACCGTGGCGCCGACGCCGCTGCCTTCCTTCACCAAGCCCAGCAGGATGTGCTCGGTCCCGATGTATTCGTGATTGAAACGCTGCGCCTCCTGATTGGCCAGCGCCATCACTTTTCTCGCTCGGTCTGTAAATCGCTCAAACATCTCTTCTATGACCTACTCCAATAGAATGCCAGTGTCCCTTCGTTCGTTACGGCTTCACATTGCCCGGTTTTCCGATGGCGTTCATCTTATCCCACAATCCCGCCACGTTGTCAACTGAGCCAGCCCGGCATAGCTGGGGAGTTCTCACAATATAGCGTAGATCAGATTACTTGCACCGTATGACCAATCATTATATGACGCTGACTACCTCCGTGTTCGTGCCTCGAACGGGGCTCCACCCCCGATATTTAGGTATCGGCAAAATCCATTGGAAACTTTTCCCCATGTCCTGGCAAAAACATAACCTCCGGGGGCCAAAGCACTTTCGCGCGCGGAAACGGTCGCAGAAGCGTATGTCGGCTCCCGATGAAACGGGAGCGCCCCCAGTGTCGTGAAAAATAATCGAGAGAACCCAAATCCGACGAGAATTGCCTGCCCCTTCAGCAGAGGCGCGGCGGCGAATCCGTTCGAACCCCCAGGGCCGTCAAAAATCCGGCCCGAATCCCCTCCCATGGCGTGCTTGCCGCCGGACGGCGATCAAGCCTGTTCTTCGTTGTTGCGAGGCGTATCCTCCAGCAGCTTTCGCAGATACGTGTTCTCCCGGCGGGTCGCCTCCAGGTCGAATGCCTGGTACTTGATGCAGACCCGCAGGTAGTCCAACAACTCCTGGAGCGTGGTGATGCTCTTCTGGAGCTGTTTACGATTGTTCTCGGCCTGTTTGGCCAGATCGGCCAGTTTGGTCTGGTTCAGATCGGCGGTGTTGTCTCCGAACTGTTTGGCCAACTCGTTCAAAGCCCCCTCAAGACTGGCTTCGTCCATTGCATCCTCCTCCGGGAAAATACTTCTAATGAGCATGGCGGTGGTTCCGAAACCGTAACCGCATTATAGCAGACGAGGGGGCCTGGAAAAAGCCTATTAGGGCCATTTTCGCCGGTATGACGCAGGTTGAAGATCAGAAATGACGGAATCGAGCGCGAGCGTGCCGGGCGTAGGGTTTGCGAGCGATTTGTCGGGCGGCAGGTCCGTGCCGACTGTGCGGCCGTCTCGAATTCATGCCGCCTCGTTATACGGAACTTGCACAGGGGACGTCTCTAGTTTTAGATGGTCCATCTGGCTGAGTTTCGTGTTCTCGGACGAAGGATGCAAAGCGACGAAGTCCTATTGAAGAAGGCGTCCCAGGGGTGCAAGGATTCCCTGCGCCGGATCTACGAGACACACAAGGACCATCTGCTCACGGTGGCCCGGGCTCTGACGGGGGATCGCAGCCTGGCCGAGGATGTTGTGCACGACGTCTTCGTGGCGTTCGCCAGAAATGTGCCCCGGCTGCGTCTCTCGACGAGCCTTCGGGGTTATCTGTGCGTCAGCGTGTGCAACCGCGTCCGCGACTTGGCCCGCAGCGAGATCCGCCGTCGCCTCAAGGACGATCCTGTCGGGCGTCCGCCGGCGGATGTGGCGGCCCCTGACGTCTCAGTCGCCGCCGCCGAGATGGAAGGCCGCCTTCGCCTGGCCTTGGATCAGGTGCCTCTGGAGCAGCGGGAGGTTCTGCTCTTGCGGACCCAGGCGGGGCTTTCCTTCGAGGAGATCGGGCGGCACCAGGGCATCTCGGCCAACACCGCCCGCGGGCGGTATCGATACGGAATCGACAAACTGCGGTCGCTGTTGAATAGCGAGCTCGAACCATGAGACCGGCAGACAATATAGAGCGGCTTCTCACCGGGCTTCG
>JBDKUU010000943.1:0-12122 GCA_039679525.1 Phycisphaerales bacterium
ATTATGACGCGGTTCAGATGACCCTTTTGGCCCAGGATGCCAGGGACGCGTTCAACCGGGCCCGTCTCGGCGCCCAGAAATATCAATTGGCGATTACGCCGGAACAGCAGGACGAGGCCGCCAAAGAATGGATCGATGAGATTCAGAACACTCAAAAGGCTCTCGAACAATGCCAGTCCGCGATGAACGACGTCGAATCGAAAAAGTGCGTGGTCGAATCGTTGCAGGCTCTGACTGCCTACGCGGGACAAGTGGAAACGTTCCGCAAGATCAACCGCGAGCAGAGAGACGTGCAGTTGAAGAAGCAGAAGCCCGCGGCCGAGGGCCTGATGGCCGATGCGAAAACGGTGCGGGATGGCGTCTATGCCTTCATCGATAAAACCAACAAAGACGCCGACGCACAGGTCTCCGTGGCGACCCTGATGATCAACGTGATCGGCATCGGCGCCGTGATCGCGGGCGTTCTGGCCGCCATCGTCATCACTCGCAGCATCACCAAGCCGATCAACCGGATCATCGCCGGTCTGACTGAAGGTTCCGAACAGGTCGCATCCGCATCAGGCCAGGTCTCCGCAGCATCTCAGTCGCTGGCCGAAGGAGCGACCGAGCAGGCGGCCGGCCTCGAAGAGACCAGTTCCAGCTTGGAAGAGATGTCCAGCATGACCAAGCAGAACGCCGACAATGCCCAGCAGGCCAACACCCTCGCCGCCGAGGCGAAGAAGGCCGCCGGCACCGGGGCCGAAGCTATGGGGCGCATGAGTCAGGCGATCCATGAGATCCAGAAGAGTTCCGACGAGACGTCCAAGATCATCAAGGTCATCGATGAGATCGCCTTCCAGACCAACCTGCTGGCTCTGAACGCCGCAGTCGAGGCCGCTCGTGCGGGCGAAGCGGGCAAGGGATTCGCGGTCGTCGCGGAAGAAGTGAGGAATCTGGCGATGCGATCCGCAGAAGCAGCCAAGAACACGGCCAGCATGATCGAAGAGTCTGTCAAGAACTCCAAGAACGGAGTCGACATCGCCACGGAAGTCAGCAAGGTCCTCGAAGAGATCGTCCAGAGCGTGGGCAAGACCACGGACCTGGTGAGCGAGATCGCGGCCGCTTCGCAAGAGCAGGCCCAGGGCATCGATCAGGTCAACACCGCGGTCTCCCAGATGGACAAGGTCACCCAGCAGAACGCAGCCAACGCCGAGGAGTCGGCCAGCGCGTCGGAAGAACTGAGCGCCCAGGCCGAGAGCATGAAGGAGATCGTGGGACAACTGGTGGCCATGGTCGGGGGGGCGGATTCACACACGGCCCATGCAGAAGGAACCAAGCAGGAGCGTCATCACATTCACCTGAATCTGGATCACAAGACGCATCCGGCCGCCGGCGAGAAAGGCTCGCCCAAGGCACGCTCCTTCGGCAAGTCCGACGAGGTGCTCCACAAGATCGCCGGCCACAGCGACAAGCCGCAGCATGCGACCGCCAAGCCCGCGGGCAAGGCGATCCCGCTGGACAGCAGCGAGAGCAGTCTGCACGAATTCAACAATTGATGTCAGCCCTTTCACCCTGTTCCTGGGCGCCAGGAGGCGCCCAGGAACTCTTCCTTTTCATCGTCGTTCACGAACCCCTCTCCATTCCGACCCGGCCTTCAGAAGCTTGACAACGCCCGCCTCTTGCGCTTACCGTTGGGACTCCATGAATCTTGTGAACTGTCGCAGTCTGGAGGTCCGGCATGAAGGCGGTGGTATTTGAGAAATTCGGGGGCCCCCTGAAAGTCACGCAGGTCGCGGATCCGGCCCCGGCCGATGATGGCGTCGTTATCCGGGTCGGGGCCAGCGGCATCTGTCGCAGCGACTGGCACGGCTGGCTCGGGCACGACCCGGACATTGCGTCGCTGCCTCATGTCCCGGGGCACGAGCTTGCGGGCACGGTCGAACAGACTGGCAATCGCGTCACTCGATGGAAGCGAGGCGACCGCGTCACCTTGCCCTTCGTCTGTGGATGCGGGACGTGCCCTCAGTGCCGCTCGGGGAATCAGCAGATCTGCGATCACCAGTTCCAGCCCGGCTTCACTGCGTGGGGCTCCTACGCCCAGTACGTCGCCATCCGCTATGCCGACGAGAATCTGGTCCGCCTGCCCGACGAAATCGATTTCGTCACGGCGGCCAGCCTCGGGTGCCGGTTCGGCACGTCGTTTCGAGCGATCGTGGCGCAAGGGCGAGTGACGCCCGGCCAATGGGTTGCGGTCCACGGCTGCGGCGGAGTCGGACTCTCGGCGATCATGATCGCCCACGCTCTGGGGGCCCGCGTCGTCGCGGTCGATATCGATGCGAATATCCTGGGGCTTGCGAAAAGGCTCGGAGCGGCCGCAGTCGTCGACGGTCGTATGAATGCGGACGTTCCCGCCGCGATTCGAGATGCGACCGGAGGCGGCGCGGATGTCTCCATCGATGCCCTCGGCAGCGCCGTGACATGCGGCAACTCGATCCTCTGCCTGCGTAAACAGGGCCGGCACGTCCAGGTCGGCCTCCTGGCCGGCGAGGATTATCTGCCGCGAGTTCCCATGCACCGCGTGATCGGGTGGGAACTCGAGATCTGCGGCAGCCACGGCATGCAGGCGAGCCGCTACGGCGAGATGCTGGCGATGATCGCGGACGGCAGACTGGATCCCCGGGCCCTGATCGGCAGGACGATCCCCTTGGAGGAAGCTCCGGGGCAACTGGAGAAGATGGGGCAATTCGGCTCCGTCGGAATCACGGTGATCGACCGATTCTGACCGAACCCGGTTCGATACTGTTTCTTGAGGAAAGGCGGCAATAGGATGAAGGCCTCTCGTGCATCGCTCATGTCCCGATCGGTTGCGTCATGCTTGTTCTTTGCGTGCGTCCTGGCAGGGCAGGGCTTCGCCGAGGAACCGCAGCAGAAGAAGCCCTATGCCTATCTGTTCCCCGCGGCAATGAACGATTTGGTGGAGCGTCTCCAGCGTGAAGGGGTCAGGGTCCTGGAATTGCGAGAGGACATTGACCTCGATGTCACAGTCTATGCCATCGAAGGAGTGACGCGCGACTCGAACGATACGGAGAACAGGGGAGGCGTCACGCTCCAGACGCGGCTGCAGCGGCAGGCGAAGCGGTTCGCGGCCGGGACAATCCTCGTGAAGGCCCCGAAGGAGCCCAACGACATCATTCGCCGGTTCCTGGAGCCGGACGGGAGAAAAGGACGCCGCACACAGAGACTTCTGGGCCGGCCGACGGAGGGGCAGGCATACCCGGTGTTCAAGCTCGACGCTTATGCGCCCGTGACAGCCGGGCCGGTCAAGCCGCTGGACGAGAAGCGCCAGTTCGACAAACCGATCACGTTCGAGACGGTCTATGGTCCGGAGAAACGCGTCAGCTTCAGTGGTTCGCCCGTCGGCGGTCTGCGATGGCTGCCGGACGGCGAGCACTACCTCCAGACCCGCGACGGACGACTGTACAAGGTGCACGCGGCAACCGGACGCTCGACTCTGTTCCTGGACCCCAATGCCCTGGCGGCGGGGCTCGGCCGTTTGCCCACGATGCGGCCGAAGGACGTCGAAGCGATCTCCAAGCGCACGTGGTTCCAGATGAGCCCCGACTGCAACGCGGTCCTGATCGACTACGAGAATGATTTGTACTATTGCACGCGCGATGGAGCCACCGCGGTTCGGCTGACCTCCACGCCCGCACGGGAAGAACTTGGCGCGTTCGATCCACAGGGGCGGTTCGTCGCGTTCGTCCGGGACGGCAACCTGTACGTGGTGGATGTCGCCACGCAGACCGAGCGGGCCCTGACGATCGACGGCGGCGGCCTGATCCGAAACGGCCAGGCGGATTGGGTCTATTTCGAGGAGGTGCTCAATCGCCAATCGAAGCTGTTCTGGTGGAGTCCCGACTCTTCGGCGATCGCCTTTGTGCGAACGGACGACGCGCCCGTTCCGGAGTTCACGCTCACCAACGATGCTACGCGGGGCGAGCGGGTGGAACAGACCCGATATCCGCGAGCGGGTGAGCCGAACCCGACGGTGAAGTTGGGGATCGTCTCGACGGCCGGCGGGGACGGGCGCTGGGTCGATTTCCAGGGCTACACGGAAGGGGCCTATCTGATTATGGGGGCCGGCTGGACGCCCGACAGCGAGCGCATCTACTTCTACGTCCAGGATCGGGCTCAGACCTGGCTCGATATCAATACCGCGGGGCGGCGAGGGGGCGAGCCTAAGCGGCTGCTCCGCGAGACGACGCAGGCGTGGGTGGAGCCGCCGAGCCGGATCGATTTTCTCACCGGCGGGGACTTCCTGCTCACCAGCGAACGAACGGGCTGGAAGCATCTTTATCTGTATGACAAGGACGCGCAGTTGAAGCGTCCTCTCACTGAAGGGCAGTGGGAGGTGCGGGACGTTCAGCACGTGGATCAAGCCGGCGGCTGGGTCTATTTCACCGGCACGCGGGATTCCCACATCGCGGAGAACCTGTACCGCGTCAAGCTCGCGGGCGGCGACGTCGAGCGGCTCACCGAGTCGACGGGCCAGCACAACGTGAATGTCAGCCCCACGGCGAAGTCCTTCATCGACACCTGGAGCAACGCGAGCACGCCAACCAAGGTGGCCCTCCGTGCGGCCGACGGAACGATGGTCCGCATGCTCGACACGAACCCGGTCTATGAGCGGCAGGAGTACCGGTTCGGGGCGTACGAGCAGTTCCAGATCCCGATGTCCGACGGCTTCCCGATCGAGGCCAGTCTCGTCAGGCCGGCGGACTTCAACCAGAGCCGGAAGTACCCGGTGTGGTTCACGACGTACGCCGGTCCCCATATGCCGACGATTTCGGATTCCTGGCAGGGCGGTCACACGTGGGACCAGATGCTGGCCGAGATGGGCATGATCGTCTTTCGATGCGACCCTCGCTCGGCGAGCGGCAAGGGCGCCTGCTCGGCTTGGACCGCATACAAACAGCTTGGCGTCCAGGAGCTCAAAGACATCGAAGAGGCCATCGAATGGCTCAAGAGCCAACCCTATGTGGATGGCGGGCGGATCGGCATGAGCGGCCACAGCTACGGCGGCTTCATGACGGCCTACACTCTGACCCACAGCAAGCTCTTCGCAGGGGGAATCGCCGGAGCGCCGCCGACGGACTGGCACTTCTACGATTCGATCTACACAGAACGGTTCATGGACACGCCGCAGAACAACCCGGAGGGCTACGAGCGGACCAGCGTCGTAAAGGCCGCGAAGGACCTCCACGGGCAGTTGCTCATTATTCACGGCGGGATCGACGACAACGTCCACCTGCAGAACGCGTTCACGCTCATGGACGCCCTGCAACAGGCCGACAAGCCGTTCCAGGTCATGATCTATCCCCAGTCCCGCCACGGCATTGGCGGCATGCACTACGACCATCTCATGGTGAACTTCATTCGGGCTGTGCTCAAGCTGCCCGAGCAGGAGGCCGGTGACTGAGCCTTGCGGCAGCCGCGCCGAAATAATGAAAAACCGACGCTCGACTTATCAGGTCGGGCGTCGGTTTCCTGGAGGATGCCCCGTTGACATCCTCGATCCTGGGATCGAAGGCCAAGTGGTTTCGGATCGCGGCTAGAAGCCGTAGACGATCCGCAGTTGCTCATTCGTAGGCATTTCCGTGTAGTACTCCCCTCGCGGCGCCACGAACCAGGAACCATCCCGCGTGAGCCGGACCGAGGTCTTGGAACCGTTGGAGTTGGTGACCCACACGATGATCGTGCCGTCCTCGACCGGCACCGGGCTCGTCACGACGATCGGCGGGGCCGGCGTAACGACCACTTCCCGGACCACAGGCGGGCGTACGACGATGACCGGCGGACGCACCACCACGGGCGGCCCGACGTGAATCACCCGGGGATGACCCCAGGGGCCGTAGTACCCGTGCCGATGGATCGGCGGGCAGCCCTCCGGAGCCACGATCGGCCGTCCGATTCCGACACCGACGCCGACGTGACCGCTGTGCCCGAAATAGGAGATGGAGAAGTTCGTGTCCGCCCGCGCGCCTGCGGTGAGCGACAGAACCATGCCGGCTGCGAGCATCGCCAGGAGAATTCTTGTCCGTGTCATTGTCGTACCCTTTCCTTGATCCGGTCCTGCCTCTTCGGAGGACGCCTCTTTTTTGCCCTTTCACCTATTTAAGGCAATTCGTCGGCCCCTGGTAACAAGAATCTGTGGGTTGCGGCACAAAATGGCGACGTAACCCCTTGTCCTGACTGGGAATACGACAGAAGGCGACGTGACGCCCCGTGTACGATCGGCCTTCCCGGGTCTGGCAGATGTCGTCAAGATCCCGCGGCGGGGTTCCTTGGCCGCGATTCACTGGCCGCGTATCGCAACTTCTGGATGACTTATGTCTTGCATCAAACATATTTGATGTGGTATGCATAGAGAAGTGACGTCGCGTGCAACTGGTTGGCTGGATCGTGGGTGCCCAATGCCCAAATCCCGAAGGAACAGACCCCAGAATCGTGGACCCGCCAGGCAGTCGTCGCAGGGGCGCAGCTCTTTGCCTCTTTCTCGCCGGCGACTTTGGACATGGCGGCTTCTTGCGGTCTTTGCATCGCCCGCCGGCTTCCTGCTCTTGTTGGAGGGGATCCTGGCTCTGTTCTCGGTCGGATACCCGACGTCGTTCTTCATCAAGAGCGAACGGCCCGGCTTCTGGACCACGAACGTTCATTTCGGATGGCACTATCAGCAGGAGGGGGTGTCCGAGCCGCAGCCCTGCCTGATTCCCGTTGAAAAACCGGAGAATGGCATCCGCGTCTTCGTGCTCGGCGAATCGGCTGCGATGGGCACGCCGGACCCGTCTTTCGGCTTTGCCCGCATCCTGGAGGTCATGCTGCGGCGGTTCTACCCGGATCGTCCCGTCGAGGTGGTCAACGCCGCCATGCGGGGCTTCAACTCGCACTTGATCACAGGGATCGCGAGGGAGTGCGCCGGCCTGAACCCGGACGTTTTTGTTGTATACGCCGGGAACAACGAATTCAATGGCCTCTACGGCCCCAAGACGTCGCTTGCCTTTCTCGGGGAGCATCCCGGGCTGATCCCGGCCTTTCATCAAGCCAAGCGAACGCACGTCGGGCAACTGCTCCGCAGGGTATTTGACGCCAATCCCGAGGCCAGGCAGGCTCGCAAGCTGGTTCGTGACGCCGGGTTCTTCCAGAGCCGCTGCACCGCATGGGACGACCCGGCCAGAGCCTGCGTGTACCGCAATTTCCGTGCGAATCTGGAACGAATCTGCCAGGAGGGACTGAACGCAGGTGTCGGCGTTGTCGTCGCGACGATCGGAGCCAACTTGAGGGACTGTCCGCCGCTGGGTTCGCTACATCGCGAGGGACTCACGCAATCCCAACGAGAGCAGTGGGAGATGCTATACCGCGAGGGAGGACAATTCGAGACGGCGGGAGATGCCGGACAGGCGATGTCCCGGTACGAAAAGGCCCTGGAGATCGACGACCACTTTGCGGAGCTTCACTATCGACTGGCTCGATGCCGGCTCCGCCTGGGGGACGGGGACGCTGCGGCGTCTGAATTCTCTCTCGCCAGGGACTGGGACGCTCTCCAGTTCCGAGCCGACAGCCGGATCAATCAGGCCATTCGAGATGCGGCCGCCGCGAGCGAGAGTCCCGGCGTCCGCCTGGTTGAGATAGACAAGGTTCTCGCTCGGAGCGATCCGTGTTGCGCGGGCAGTCCGGGGCAGGAATTCTTCTTCGAGCACGTTCACCTGCGATTTGCGGGCGACTATGAGGTCGCCAGGGCGATGTTGCCGGAGGTGGTCGCCTGTCTCCGCGGCCGCGGAGCCGCTCCCGTCGAATCCGTCGAGGTTCCCACGAAAGAGGATTGCGCCAAGGCCTTGGCTCATACGCCGTGGGATGAGGTCAACACAGCCGCGGCCATGGTCAAGCTCACGGCGAATCCGCCCTTCACGGGACAACTCGATCACGCTCGGCGACAGGGGGCTGCCGAGAAGGCCATCGCGACCGCGATGGAGAACGTGGATCAGCGGTTCATCGACCAGGTCCTCGCGGCCTATCGACAGGCGATCGACACCCGGCCGGACGATTGGGTCCTCAGGTACAATCTCGGCACGTTCCTCCAACAGCTCCAGCGGCCTCGGGAGGCGGCGCCGTACCTGGAGCAAGTCGTGGCGACTCTGCCGGATTCCGCTCCGTTCAGGGTTCAGTGGGGGCAGGCCCTGGGCCAGGCGGGACTGATCGATCAAGCCGCCCGTCAGTTCCAGGAGGCATTGAAACGCGATCCTCGCTACAAATCGGCCCGCGAGGGTCTGCTGTGGGTGGGGGCCCGGCGACGGCTGGTTCCATGAACACAGGGCCCTCGCTCGTAGTGACGCCGTGAGGCTTTCTCTTCCCTGTTCTCGCGGCGCGCCGCGAAACCAAGATACGCGCTTACGGGCGCACTACGAACAGCGTCACTTCACTCCGCAGACATTGAACATGCTGTAGAAGGTGTAGCTGTCGCCATATTGGCTCGCCAACTTATCGTACGCGACCTGGTTGTTCCCACGCGCGATCTTCACGATGCCCCTGATGTCGCGGAATTGAGCGTACACCTCCGGCGCAATGACCCATCCCTGGGGATCCGCAGCCGTTTGGGTTTCGAGAGAGTGCACCAACAACGCCTCCGCGTAGTGCCGGGGGAGCTGCGTGTAACCCAGTGGCTTGAGCAAGGGCAAACCACGGACGAACTCGGCTCGCTGGTGCTTGAGGAGATAGTGGGCCATGAGGTATTCGAACGCCAGACGATGCTCCGGCTTCTCCTGCAGGAGCCCCTTCAACAGCGTTTCGAAGGAGAT
Source organism: Phycisphaerales bacterium (assembly GCA_039679525.1). Classification (GTDB taxonomy): domain Bacteria; phylum Planctomycetota; class Phycisphaerae; order Sedimentisphaerales; family Anaerobacaceae; genus PLanc-01. The sequence goes on from JBDKUU010000943.1 coordinate 8,832, forward strand.
CCCGGCGACCGCATGGTCGGCGGTTCCCTGGACTTGACGCCAGCCATGGATCAGCGGATCGCTCTCGGCCCGTGTGGGGTCCGAGACGACGTCCTGCCACCGTCGCACGTACTCGCCACAGCCCGCGTAGCTCCGCAGCGAGCCCAGCGCGATCCGGGCGGACTCATATTCGCCCTTGACCAGGTGAATTCTGACGAGCGCCTCCAGCACGCAGGGGGAAGGCCCTTCGTTGTCCAGAAGCTCATAGGCGTTCTTCTCTGCGGCGTTCGGACAACCCAGGTCCAGGTAGAGTTCGAGCAGCTTGGTGTGCTGCAGCCGCCCCGTCATGTTGTCGAAGCTCAGGAATAGCGCCCGGGTTCCGTCCTGGGGATAGCTGCAAAGTTCGTCGCCCAGTCGTCCCTGGTGGGCCAGCGCGCGATTGATGTCGAAGACGCCGGAGGGAGTGAACGCGTGCTTGCCCCGCATACGGTGCGCCAGGGCGATCACACGCTCCCAATCCCGCTGGCATGCCCAGTAATTCAGCGATCGTTCGTAGCGGATGTAGCTCCGTGAGACCGTCAGGCACAGGGCCGCCGCGATGGTCACGCCAAGCAGTCGCAAGGCGAAGGTCAGCCGATCGTCGGTTCTCCATCGAGAGACCGGTCTTGCGTCTTTCGCACTTCGCTTGGGCCGCGGGTTCTTCTTTCCAGAGGTGACGAAGCGACCGACACAGGCGACCAGGACAAGAGCCGGCACAAAGATGAATAGAGCCAGCGTCAGTTGTCCTGACAGACTGGACAGGTCAACGCCTTGTCCTCCATCCCAAGGCGTGCCGGCCGTGTAGATTGCGCGAGGGCTGAGGTCGAAAGCGAATCGACCGAGGACGTAAGGGACGCCGCAGGAGAGGCCGGCCTCGGCGGTCGCAGCGACGACTCTTCGACGAACGAGGGCCTCCGTCAGGCAGACGACGCACCCGAAGAGCAAGGCCGCAGCGCCGGCCGCGACGTAGGTCAAAGAAAAGAGGATCGCGAAAGCCCCGAGCCGCACCGGCGGGGTTCTCATCGGAACGGACTGGCAAAGGACCGCCAGCCAAACGGCCAGTCCTATCGCAAGAAGGACCGGCAGCGGATTGTCATACTGGTTGTAGATCGCCAGGGCGAGGATGGGAGGGGCCCAGACCAGATCGCTCCATCCGTCCGCCCGGATCGAACGCAGCAGGCTCCGCACACCTATCGCGAGCATGCCCAGCACGCCGACAACCACGAGGGCCCCCAGCGATGGACTGCGGTACGCCTGTGCGAGGAGCGCGGCCAGCGACGCGACAACGCCTCCCGGAACGCTGCACGCGGCTCGGAGAAACGAACCCTCCCAGGAGAAGGCCGGATACGCCGTGAACACGCCGAATCCGTAGTAGAGCAGATGGGTTCCGATTCCCTGCCAGGCGTAGACAAAGAGCCCCAGGAGTATGACGGCCCAAAACAACAATTCCAGCCTTCGGCGATCCACTCGGCTCTCCAACACGGCGTCGGTTGACGCGACTGTGTCGAATATAGTGTATCGACGTCGAAGCGGGCAAGAAAAACGTTGGTGCCTGTTCTGGCGGCCGTTAAGATGAGACCACTGCCTCTCATGGACATGGGAACTGTGGATGCAATTGGGTAGACGTCTGACAGCGCGACTGACTTTGTTGATGGCCCTGGCGGCCCTGGGCGCCGGCTCGTGCAGCGATGACAAGCCCCGGTCCCCCGTGTCCGTCGCGAGGCAGCCTAAGATCACGCCCGACTACGCCGGCATCGTCATCCCGCCGAACATCGCTCCGTTGAATTTCGCTGTCGAAGAGCCCGGCCGGAGCTTCATGGCGAGGATCCATTCGACCTCGGGCGATCAGATCGAGATCTTCAGCAGAACAGGCGAGATGATCATTCCTCCCGAGAAATGGCGGGGGCTCTTGGCCGCGAATGCCGGCCGGGAACTGCGATTGGACGTATTCGCGAAGGGCCAGGATGGCGTGTGGCGTCAGTACGACACGATCACGAACACGATCGCCCGAGAGAAGATCGACCCCTTCCTGGTCTACCGATTCATGATGCCGTCGTCGTACTTCCCAAAGCGGATGGAGATCTGCCAGCGGAATCTGGAGGGCTTCGAGGAGCGGACCCTGCTCGACACGCAAACGATCGGCAACGGCTGCGCCAATTGTCACAGTTTCGCGAACAACAGCCCCGACCAGATGCTCCTGGGGATTCGCAGCACGTCCTTCGCCAGCGCCACGGCGTATGTTCACGACGGCAGCGTCCACAAGCTCGGAGCCAAGTTCGGGTACACGTCGTGGCATCCGGGCGGCAAGATCGTCGCCTACTCGATCAACGACGTCAGGCAGTTCTTCCACACCGGCCAGCCGGAGATCCATGACGTGGTCGACCTCGATTCCCTGATCGTCTACTACGACCTTCAGAGCAATCGAATCAAGACGGCCCCGGCCCTGTCCGACAAGAAGCGGCTGGAGACCTATCCCGCGTGGGCGCCCGACGGCAGGTGCTTGTATTTCTGCAGCGCGCCCTTGTTGTGGACGGACATGGACGCCGTGCCCCCCAAGGGCTATGAGCAGGTGAAATACGATCTGATGCGGGTCAGTTACGACGTCGCGACGGACGCATGGGGGACCGCCGAGACGGTGTTGAGCGCGGCGCGGACCGGCCTGAGCATCCTGTTGCCCCGCGTGTCGCCTGACGGCCGGTTCTTGCTCTTCTGCATGAGCCAGTACGGCTGTTTCCCGGTGTATCAGCCGAGCAGCGACCTGTACATGATGGATCTCGCCACCGGCAAGTACGCCAAGACTTCAGCCAGCAGCGAGCGATCCGAATCGTGGCACAGTTGGTCGAGCAACAGCCGGTGGATCGCGTTCAGCAGCAAGAGGCAGGGGGGACTGTTCACCCGTCTTTTCATCAGCTACGTCGACGAGAACGGCGAGACTCGCAAGCCGTTCGTATTGCCCCAGAAGGCCCCATCCTTCTACGAATCGTGTTGCCGCCTGTACAGCGTGCCGGAGCTGATCACCGGGCCGGTGACCGTGCAGAGGGAAGCTCTCGCCCAGGCGGTCTATGGCCCCGCAGAAGCCAGCGTCAACGCCGCCACAAGCGCGACGCCAAAGGTCGGCGGCACGCAGGCATATCCCAAGGGGCAGACCAGCGTGCAGTGATGTGTTCTTCGGCTGCAACGGTCGGGGAGACACGAACGCCGCGCCAAGCAGAAGGTTCATCGCGGGATTTCGGGGATCGTCGCAATCGCCGGCGCGGCACGCCCGAAACGGTC
>JBDKUU010000944.1:0-1728 GCA_039679525.1 Phycisphaerales bacterium
ACTAGGTTGGCGGCCCGGTTCACGCCGGCCCGCATCTCCTTGATCGCCCCGGCGGCGAAGCCCGGATTGCTGGCGTAGGCTTCCAGTTCGGAGCGGGCCTGATCCTCCCCGACGCCCAACGTGACCAGGCTCAGGGTCAGGTCGTCGAAGGCGTCGGCGGGAACGAGGGGCGGCTCACGCCCAGATGTTACGACCGTGAGCGGCCCGTCGCCCTCACTCTCTTTGAAGTAGCTGGGATCCCAGGACGCCCACGGCCAATGCGTCCCATCTTTCCGTGTGCCTTCCCCGCCGCCGCAACCCGCATTGGGACAGGACCATATCGGCTGTTTGCCTTGCGGGCTCGGGTTGCGCCGGACCGGTGTCTGACAGTGCGGACACGGCGGGCCGGCCGGGGCAGCTTCGGCGGGGCCGTGTTTGCGCCACAGGTCCAAGCCGACACCGAACCGCATCGCCGCGTTACGGATCGCGTCGCCGATTAGCTCTTTCGCCGTGTCCTGATCCGCCGGAAGCTCCGTCCCGCTTGTCTTGTCGTATTCGACGGGGACCGTACCCACCCCGGGCATCGTCTTCCCGCCGATGGTCAGCCGGATCCACAGTTCCAGACTGTCGCCCCGCCGGATGATCCTCGGTAATCCTAACTCGTCGATGGCGAACGGCTCCCACCGCCAATGCTCCGGGTCCACGTCGATGAGCCGGTCGGTGACGGCGGCATGGCCCGCATAGTCCAACTGGATGGTCGTCCCTGCCCGTGGTCCCCGTTTGATTTCGCGGGGTAGCTGGTCGATGTCCTCGGGCGGGAACGGTTCACGGAGCCGGTCGAAGATCGTCGGGGTTTCGTCGGTCATTTCTCCTCCCCTCTGGACAGGTGGCGGTAGACCTTGCGCCAGTTAGATCGACGACACTCGATCTTCCCTTCCGTGTCTGGCCCTTCCTCATACCAGTCAGCGTGTTCATCGCTATGGACCTCCCCGTGATGGTCACACCAGATGAACCCGTCAACCACGATTAGATTGCCGCCCATTTCTCCTCCTCTGCCAGTCGTCCCGGCACACCGCACAGCCCGCCGGACCATAAGCATCACAGTCGCAGTCAGTGTAGCGGTTTTCCAGGGTGCTGCTATGATCCTGTCGGGGCGTGTCTTCCTCCTCCGCCCTGGCTGGGCCCCCCCTCGCGGGGGGCTCAGCCCTCATCGGGGATCCTCGCGGGATGCCGGGTTGGCTCCTGCCCGCACGGCCATTCCGCCGCCACATGCCACGGCTTCGCCGAACAGCGGCCGCATTCCCATTCGCCGCCGGGCCGCCACCAGTCATGGCTCTGATAGTTGGCCCACTTCTCGGCTTCTGTGCCCGGGTACGGGTCCGGGATACCGAAATCCAACATCACTTCACCTCCGGCATGATATCGACGACACGTTCCGGTGTCGCCACCGCCAGCAGCACCGCCAGCGCAAACGCATGCGCCTTCTCCACATCCTCACCAAACTGGATGTTCACGACGTTGCCTAGCCGGTCTTCGATGGCGAGCCAATGATGCACCGTCCCGTGGTCGTAGGTGACGGTTTGCGGGGCGTAGAAGTTGACGATCATCGATCCTCCCAGCCGCACGCGCCCGAGCCGATAAGGAATCCCCCAAGGGCGGCATGCCACGCTTGCCCGCCCGGTGCGACAAGAGCATAGACCATGAAGACTATGCCGAAAGCAAACGCACAACGCAACCAAACCTTCATCG
>JBDKUU010000945.1:0-1749 GCA_039679525.1 Phycisphaerales bacterium
CCGAGCGGGTCGTGAACCTGCTCTGATAGAAACCGAGGCCCGAAGGCTGAATGTCATTTCGGCCTTCAGCCCCATCTCTTTCGGCCGTGTCTGGCCGGGAGTCTTCGTCCTTCCGGGAAGAGGATTCGGTAATCGTTCACAGCGTGGAGGAGTTTTTTCGGAGAACTGATCTGGACACGGGGGGCGGTGTTCGGGGACAACGGTGGCATGTCGCTTGGGATCACGGAAGAGATCATTGCTCGACAGCCGCCGGAAGCGCAGGCCATCATCCGCCTGTTGCTGGCGCGGATTGCTGAGTTGGAGGCCCAGGTCGAGGAGTTGACGGCACGGATCGAGGTCTTGGAACGGCAGGGGAAGGGCAAGACGCCGCAAAACTCCTCGCTGCCGCCCAGCACGCAGCATCCGCACGCCCGCCCGCAGCCGCCGAGACGCAAGTCGAAGAGGAAACGCGGTGGGCAGCCCGGCCACGAAAAGCACGAGAGGCCGTTGATACCCACGGAAGACTGCAACCACGTGGAGCCGCTCAAGCCGACCGAATGTCGGCGTTGTGGCGAGAAACTGTCGGGGAGCGACCCGGAGCCGTTGCGGCACCAGGTGTGGGAATTGCCCAAGATCAAGCCGATCGTGACCGAGTATCAGCGGCATCGGCTTGTGTGCCCCGCCTGTGGCGAAACGACGTGTGCCCCACTGCCCGCGGGGGTGCCGGAGGGTCAGTCGGGGCCGCGGTTGATGGCCTTCGTGGCCCTGCTGATGGCCTACTATCGCCAGAGCAAGCGGCGGACGGCCGATTTTCTCAGCACGCTCTTGGGTCAGCCGTGCTCGGCGTCTCTGACGGTGAAAATCCAGAATCAGGTCACGATGGCCGTGCGGCCCTCGTATGAGGCGTTGGCGTCGCACTTGCCCGCGCAGGAGCCATTGAGCATCGACGAAACGGGGACCAGGCAATCGAACGGCAAGGCTTGGCTGTGGACGTTCGTGGCCCGGAGGTTCACGGTGTTTGCAGTACGTGCCACCCGCGAGGCGACGGCGTTGACCGCGTTTTTGGGCGAAGCGTTTCACGGCGTCGTCAACTGCGACCGGGCCAAGATGTACTGGCACCTGGGGAACTTGCAGTGGTGCTGGGCCCATCTGAAGCGAGATTTTCAGGCGATGATCGACAGCGGCGACCCGCGGGCGAAACACCTTGGCTTTCGCTTGCGCCACGCGACGTGCGAACTGTTCGAGCACTGGGCCGACTATCGCGACGGAAGGATTTCCCGGGCCGCACTGCTGCGTCGGATGGGCCCCGTCCGTCGCAAGGTGGAGAGTCTCCTGGCACGCGGCACCCAATGCGGCCACGCCGACACCCGCGGCACGTGCCGGGAACTGCACGAACACCCCCCCTGGCTGTGGACATTCCTGCGTCACGAAGGGATCGAGCCGACGAACAACGCGGGCGAACGATCGTTGCGCCATGCGGTGATCTGGCGGAAGCTCTCCTTCGGGACGCAGAGCGCCGGCGGGAGTCGCTTCGTCGAGACCATGCTGACGGTGATCGAGACCTGCCGTCAGCAGGGCCGCAACGTCTTCCCCTTCTTGACCAATGCTGTCGAAGCCCATCTCGCTCACCAACCTGCCCCTTCATTGCACCCCGGGGCGTGAACGGTTACCGCGTTTGTGGCCCACCAGACCGCCAAAGGGTTGAATCCGGTTCGGGTCAAGAACACCGAAAGCCGGCTCAACCGGCTTGCCACCGAATGTGAGTTTCGG
>JBDKUU010000946.1:0-2635 GCA_039679525.1 Phycisphaerales bacterium
CGGGCAGATTCAGTGGCGCATGGGGATGGAGACCTACAATGAGGTCGAGCGGTGCAAGGTGCAGGGCATCGACGCCTACGACGCCGCCCCCGGACGCAAGGTCGAGAAGCTCGACGCCGCCGCGGTCCGCGCCCTCGACGCCAAGTACGCTGGAATCCTGAAGGGCCTCGGCGGCGGTCCCAAGCCCAAGACGGCCAGGCCCGCGACTCCGGCACCGGCGGCGGACCCTACGCCGTCCGCGAGTGGGACCCCGATGCCGACCCCCTCGACGACCCCTACTCCCTCGGCGTCTCCTGAGTCCGCCAAGCCCAAGCGTGGCCGCCCCGCGACACCCAAGGCTGCCGCCCCCAAGGCTGCCGCCCTGAGTCAGGCCGACGCCTGGACTGCCTACACAGACAAGGCCAGCGACAAGACGGACCTGGAGGTCCAGAACACCTGGGTCGCAGTCGTCAAGGACGTGTACGGCGGCGATGAGAACGTAGGGGAAGACTGGTCCGGCGTCGTCGCGGAATGTCTCCAGAGGCTTGGCCTGTAGATGAGATCTATTTGGGGCACGGAGGCCCCCGCTGTGGGGTAGGTGTGAACTACTACAATGAATTCGATCCGTATACCGCTCAATGGCTCCGCAATCTCATCGCGGCTCATCTGATCCCCGACGGCTATGTTGATGAATGCAGTATCGTGGAGGTACGCCCCGATGACCTCACTCCCTATACCCAGTGTCACTTCTTCGCCGGGATCGGCGGCTGGCCCTACGCCCTCTGCCTTGCGGGCTGGCCCGCCGACCGTCCCGTGTGGACCGGCTCATGCCCCTGCCAGCCTTTCTCCTGTGCGGGCAAGCGGAAGGGCACTGCCGATACCCGTCATCTCTGGCCGGAGTTCTTCCGTCTCATCAAGGAGTGCCGTCCTTCAGTCGTGTTTGGCGAGCAGGTTGCGAGCAAGGATGGGCTGCGATGGCTCGATGGAGTACAGACTGACTTGGAAAGAGCGGACTACGCCTGCGGGGCGTGTGATCTGTGCGCTGCGGGCATCCGGGCACCGCACATCAGACAACGGCTGTACTGGGTGGCCCAGTCCACGAACTCCGTCTGGAGGAGCGAGTGCAAATATGAAGCCGAATCATATGCACAAGTTGGAAGAAGCGGTGACGCTGGCGGGCTGGCCCACGCCGAACGCGGGGCCGCAGAACGATGGCGACACGACTTGGGAACAACGTCGGGAAGCACTGAAGGCGGAGCACAAGAACGGAAACGGTTTCGGGCTGACGCTGGGGATGGCCGCAACGCTGGCAGGCTGGAATACCCCGCGCTCGACAGACGGCAGCAAGGGCGGGCCGAATCAGTCGGGAGGGGCGTTGCCGGCGGATGCAGCGATGGCGGGCTGGGCGACCCCGGCGAGTCGGGATCACAAGGACGGAGCCTGCGAGAATGCCGACGTGAAAGTGAATTGTCTCCTTGGTCGGCAAGCATTCCTGTCTCCTGCCGTGACGGGAAAATCCGCCGGATCAGTTCTCAACCCGGCGATGTCCCGCTGGCTTATGGGATTCCCCGCGATATGGGACAACGCCTCCCCGCACTGGCCGGACTGGTCAAGGGTGCAAGGCGCAATCGCGTCGGGCGTTTGAAGGGCTACGGCAACGCCATTGTTCCGCAGGTAGCCGCTGAGTTCATAAGGGCATGTATGCCATGAAGAAACTCGACTTCAATGATTTACTGCTGACCTTTCAGGGAAATATGGTTTCCTCCTTGGTGGACGCCCTCGCCGCCGACCTCGGCGTGACCCCAGACTCTATCCGCCGGCTTGGGGTCGGCTACTATCCCGCCGAAGGCTGCTGGATATTCCCCGAACGGGACGGCAAGGGCAACGTCATCGGCTTGCTGCGTCGGTACGCCGGTGGAAAGAAGTACACTTGGGAAGGCTCGAAGCGGGGGCTGTATTATGAAAGCGTGGGTCTACAACAAGCGGACCAAGCAGTACCAGAATATCGACCCCGATTCATCCGAGTTGGAGACGCTGGAGTCGAGTGCCCTATCTGCCACAGAGAGAACGATGGATGCCTCCTGTCTGATGACGACTACACTGACCCGGCCGTGGTTATTTGCGTCCGAGTCGCCGAAGGTGCAGAACGTCGCCTCGAAACTGGGGCGGGATACCTCCACCGTCGTCATGCCCAGCCTGATTGTCGAGCGGAATCTGTGCTGTGTGTACCCGCCGGTCAGTCGGTGGTTATCACTGAAGGAGCGAGTGATTGTCTGGCTGCGATGTCTCTGGGCTATGCGGCTGTGGGCAAGTCCAACGCATCGGGCGGCAATAAAGACCTCGCGGGGTTGGCCCAAGGACGGCATGTTATCCTCGTCGGCGACCGGGACCCGCATGGCGTGGGTCAGCATGGTATGGAATCCACGTATCAAACGCTTCGTCCGGTGGTTGCGTCGATAGTCAAGGTCCTGCCGCCCGAGGGCAACGGCAAGGACCTGAGAGCCTGGCATCCAACACGTGAGGAATTGGACGCTCACGTCGCCAAGGCGGGCGTGACGACCGACGACGGCTCGGTCCTCCAGGACACGACCCCGTTCGGCCTGGTCAAAGCCTGGGTGCAGCGGAACCATGTGCGGGACGGCGACAGGTTGCTCCA
>JBDKUU010000947.1:0-1517 GCA_039679525.1 Phycisphaerales bacterium
GATCGAGAGGTCGGTGTGGGTCGAGCGAAGCTGCTCGGCCTCCTCGACGCTGGTCAGAGGCAGCACGCCCGCGAGAATCGCGGCCTTATCGACGAGGTTCTCCTTGCGGGCCGCGGTCAGCCACGCGGCGAATCCGTCCACGTCGAAGACCGGATGGGTCTGGAGGAAATCAGCCCCCGCCTCGATCTTCTTGGCGAGTTGGATCATGTTCAGTTCGATCGGCTTGAGATACGGATTCACCACCGTCCCGACGAGCATGGAGAACTTGCCGGCGATCGGCGTTCCATCGAGGAGCGTCCCCTTTTCCCGCATCTGCCGAGCGGTCCAGACGAGCTGGATCGCGTCGAGGTCGTAGACGTTGGCCGAATCGGGGCACTTCGTGAGGGTCTGGTGATTTCCCGAGGTGCACAGGACGTTGCGAATGCCCAGGATCGAGGCCCCGAGGAGATCGGATTGCAGAGCGATGCGATTGCGGTCCCGGGTGACGATCTGGTAGATCGGCTCGACGCCCAGGCCCAGCAGGGCCGAGGAAGCGGCGATGCTCGAAATCCCAACGCCGCTGTGGTTGTCGGCGACGCTCACCGCGGCCAAACTGTCGCCCATGGCTTCCATGGCGGTCTTGACTGCCGAGGCCTCGGCCGCGGCCGGCGGCAGATACTCGGCTGTGATGACGAACTCCCCCGCTTTGATCTTGCTCGCAAGCGTTCCATTCGACGTCTTCATGCTGCGTTCTCCCTGCGAGTGCGCGTCCCGGCGGTCGATTCCTTGCGGAGGACGGCGACCCGGGCCGTCGCCGTATGGACTTTGGTCTGAAACTGCTCGATTGCCTTGGCAACCTCATCGAGCCCGCCCTGGCCTTTGCTGATGGCCAGGACGCGGTCTTTGCCGAGCCCGACCTCTTCCATCAGGGCGCTGACCGCCTCGGCCCGCTTGCCCATCCGCAGAGCGCCCTCCAGGTTGCGGCACTCGCCGGGAAGGCAGCCGCAGAGCACGACGCCGTCGGCTCCGCTTTCGAAGGCCTTCACCAGGTAGGGAACGGTGATCTTGCCGGAGCACGGCAGGCCGAGCGTCTTGATCTCGTCCGTGTCGAGCCGCTCCGCGAGCTGGCGGGCCTCGCTCTCGGTCATGCTGTTCGAGCAGTAGAAAAGATGTATCATGGGTTCATTTCCAGCCAATTGCACTTGACCCAAACGTGGGTTCTTGGGACAATCCCGGAGGAATCAGATGCCAGCCGCACGCGGGGAGCGATCCCCACACGCGGATCAGCAACTTGCCGCTCGATGGCACGAACAGGAGGGGCAAGGCTTGTTTACTCGGCTGCCGCTAAACAGCCAAGGGGTCGCCAAACGCGGTGTCTTGCGATTGACAGACCCAAGCAAGCCTTGCCCACAACCCAATGCCTTCTGATTTGCCATCACGTCTTGTGCCCCAACAATGTCTCCTGGCGACTGAAGCGGGCCATAAAGTCCAGGTAATGCCTCAGAAGCCACATTTTCTCCATAAATTCCGGCCATCCA
>JBDKUU010000948.1:0-1724 GCA_039679525.1 Phycisphaerales bacterium
CCTCCATTCAGAAAGGCCGCCACGCCAAGGGCCATGAGGACGTCACGGCACCTGGGCGATGAAGCCTTCTTCTCGGCCATGGCGTCATGCGGAATGGACGGGGTGGCGGAATCCGTCCGGCGGTTGCACGCGAAGGGATAGACCATCGCCCCGCCGAGAGCGAGCAACGCGAGCGGCAGCAGCATCCGCAGGAAGCCGCTTTGGATGCGCCGATCCAGCACGGCCTGAGACGAATCGAGAGGATTGACGTAACACTCCAGCGTCCGCCCGGGTGGGTACGCGCGGACAACGGAGGCCATGGAGTCGTAGCCGATCCCTGGCATGTATGGAAAGAAATCCCAGCGATCGGATCGGTAGCTGCGACCACCCACGTCGTACTCATAGATGATGTCCACGCTGTAGGTGGGGCCGATCTTTCCCCCGTGTCGTCGCACGGCGCTGTCGATCACGCGGCAGGGCGTTCGCACCCAGGATCGTCCATCGACTGCATTCGTGATCGGTAGCACTGCCATCACATATGTGCCGACTACCCCGAAGACCAGCAGGTAGATGCCTGCCAGCCTGCGGCGAATCGATGATCTGCCACGGGCCGAAGGCTGTGGCGGGATTTCGGTCGTGTCTTCGTCAGGGGTTGCGAGCAGACTCGGTGCCGAGGGAATCGCCCGTATTTCCTGCTGGCTTGGCAGCTCGTGTGGGCTCATGGATTCACTCGCCTCCAGCTCCGGTTGCCGCTCCGTCGCGCTCCTGCGCCATGCGATACAGTGCAGCGAGCTGCGATGGCGTGACGAACACCATGTCGGGGTCACGGTCGGCGTAGATCTTTGCGAGGTCGTCCATCGTGAACGTCCAGCAATGGACGAAGCCGTTGACGAAGGCGGGCCGCTGTGCCCCCACCTGCTCGCGGATCTCCCGCAGAAAGCCCTCTTTGCCATAGCGCCAACTGGTGACCGCCCGGAACACGGGCATGCCCTGGGGGAGCGTGTACGTGAGGTTGGCGATCCCCTCGCGGCCCGAGTAGCGGCCCATGTCGGCGAGGAGACTGTGGCAGAAGGGCAGGGCGGTAGCGTATCGCTCGAGTGCGGCGTCACCTCCGCCGACGGTCCGGATCGTTCGCATGCCGAGCGGCTCCATGAGTCGGCGAGTGGAATCGAGAAAGGCCGCCCAGACGCGATCGCGGTCGTCATATGCCGCGCCGAAGTGGTCGGGCTGCATGTATCCTGCGCCAGAGACATCGGCGAGGAATTCCGTCGCGGGCGTCGCGTGCTCGAAATACCACTGGGCGATCCCAGGCTGCAGCTCGCGGATCGCGGGCCCCATGCCGAAGGCCAGTGGAAATCTGCCGAACGCGGCGTGCTCGAAATACCGACGGTAGAAACTCGGCCAGAGGATTTGGTTATCGCCATCGGAGAGGTTGAGGGCGACGTAGATCTTGTCTCGCTCCAGCGGAGGCGGCGGAGGAGCCTTCGGTTGTTCGAACCGGTCGATCGAGATGCTGCTCCAGAACGAGTAGTTGCCACAGTGGTTGGTACAGACGAGCGACTTGCCATATCGGCTGAGCAGTTCGACCCCCGGGGGCTCGCCCGGCCCCTCGCCTTCGCCCATCCCGGGAAACCCCAGACAGACGCCGTTGATCGGCATCTCCTGCAAGATACGGGCGATGACCCGCTCTTCGGCCTCCCGGTTCGCGCCCGGCTTGTCCTCCTCTTTGCTGCCGGCCAACCCGA
>JBDKUU010000949.1:0-6094 GCA_039679525.1 Phycisphaerales bacterium
GCCTGAACTACCCTAAAATTCAACGCTGGTTGTTTGTCGGCAATTGTGATTATAGTACCTTGGCCCTCGCGTGTCAACCCTTCGTCCCGAAAAATATTCTTTTTTTCTTCGATTGTCTCCGGGGACCTCCGCGTCCGGTAATGACGGGGGCTCCCCGGGGCCCCGTTGTCTGTTTTGCGGTGGCTCTCTGTGGCCGGGAGGGATAGGATGTGCTCGCTCCATGGATGGAAAGGGCGTGCCAATAGTGGTGAGCGGCGTTGAGCCGATGATGACGGCGAACCTGTTGGCTGCGGCCGGCGGCGAGATTCCCCGGAAACAGGGCGCGGCGGAGCCGACAAAGTGAATCGATCGTGACAATTGGAGGGACGAAATGCTCTTCGCCTTGGTGCTTGTGGCCTTCATCAAGCTGCTGTTTGTGACGGGCTCGGTCCGCTTTGTGGCGGGGCTGTATGCCGCGGTGGCGATCAGCCCGGGTTTTTGAGGAAAGGAGCCGCGAGATGGCTGAGAATGGCCGGCGGTCGTTCAAGAACCGCGAGGCGTGGCGGGCATGGCTGGCGGAGAATTACGCCACGGCGGAATCGCTTTGGCTGGTGTTCTACAAGAAGCACACGGGCAAGGCTGGACTGACCTACGACGAGGCGGTCGAGGAGGCTCTGTGCTTCGGCTGGATCGACGGCATCTTGGAACGCATCGACGACGAGAAGCACATGAATCGGTTCTGCCCCCGCCGCAAGAACAGCGTCTGGTCCGAACGCAATAAGGGACGCGTCCAGCGGATGATCGAGGCGGGGCGGATGACTGAAGCCGGTCTGGTCAAGATCCGCGAGGCCAAGGAGAACGGACAATGGGCCCGGGCCGCCGAGAGGGAAGATGTCGCCATCGTGCCGGCGGAGTTGACCGCGGCGCTGGCCAGGGACGAGAAGGCCCGGCTGAACTTCGAGAAGCTGGCTCCGTGCTATCGCAGGCAGTTCATCTACTGGGTGGGCGCCGCCAAGCGGGAAGAGACGCGCTGCAAGCGGGTAGCCGAGTCCGTCAGAATGCTCCGCGCGAACAAGCGGCTGGGCATTGAGTGAAGCACGCGAAAACAGTGGCGGCTTTTTGCTCGCCGGGCTATCATGCGACCGACGCTGTATGAAAATCGAGCTTGGCGAGTATATGATCAGGGACTGGGCGGTCGAGGACGCTCCCGCGATCGTTCGGCATGCGAACAACCGCAAGATCGCGATGTGGCTGCGGGACCGATTCCCGTCTCCCTACACTGCGGCCGATGCGAATGCTTTTCTTTCGGTCGCGTGCCGACGGGACCCGCGGACGGTCTTCGCCATTGCGACGCGGCACGAGGCCATCGGCGGCAGCGGGCTGGACTTCGGCGACGACGTCCACCGTTTCAGCGCGGAGCTGGGTTATTGGCTGGGCGAGTCGTTCTGGGGTCGGGGGATCATGACCGACGCCGTTCGACGGCTCACCGCGTGGGCCTTCGAGAACCTGGAGGTCTATCGGATTTTCGCCGCGGTTTTCGAGGGCAACGCCGCGTCGGCCCGCGTTCTGGAGAAGACGGGGTTCGAACGGGAAGGGCGGTTGCGGGCCGGCGTGTTCAAGAACGGCGAGATCCTCGATCAGTTGCTCTACGCAAAGGTCAAGGAAGGGATCTGAGAAACGCGGACATCCGCGAGCACAGGATGTCGGGGAGAATCGAATGCCTGCGATGAACTACGACAGCGTCGCGCACCTGTATGACGCGTATGTTCAGACTCGGTTGGATGTGCCCTTTTTTCTGGGGGAGGCGAGAAAGGCCGGCGGGCCGGCGCTGGAACTGACGTGCGGCACAGGCCGGGTCTCGCTGCCGTTGCTGGAGACGGGGATCGATCTGACCTGCGTGGACAGCTCGGCCGGCATGCTGGATGTCTTTCGGGACAAGCTCCGCAGCAAGGGCTTCTCGGCCGAGCTGATCGAAGCCGATCTGTGCAAGCTGTCCCTGGGCCGGCGGTTCAACCTGGTCTTCATTCCGTTCAACTCGTTTGCGGAGATCCTCGAACCGGCGGAACAGATGCAGGCTCTCCAGACGATTCGCGAGCATCTTGCCGACAACGGCCGGTTCATCTGCACCCTGCACAACCCGTCGATTCGGCTGAAATCCGTGACCGGCCAGAGACGCCGGCTCGGCGACTTCCCGCTGCCCAACGGCCGGGACACGCTCACGTTGTCGTCCGTGGAGCGTCACAATCCGTCGTCCGACGAGGTCAAGGGGGCCCAGTTCTATGAGGTGCGGGACAGCGCGGGCTCCGTGCTCTCCGAGATGGTGATCGACATTCGTTTTCGGCTTCACTCCAGGGAGTCCTTCGAATCGCTCGCGAAATCCGCGGGCTTCGCCCCGGTCGCTCTCTACGGCGATTACGCGAGGGCGTCGTTCGATTCGGACAAGAGCCCCTTCATGATCTGGATTCTTCGCCCTGTTTCCTGATCCATTCCATTTCCCGAACGCGACGCGGACTTGACGACGTCATCCGAACGCCTATGCTATGGTGCACAGGACCGATGTCAGATTGTCGCAACGTCCGATCAGGGAATTACGATGGATGAGCAACGATATCCGGAACCGACGGTGGGAGCGCTGATCTTCAACGCCGAGGACAAGCTCTTTCTGATGAGCTCGCACAAATGGCGAGGCAAGTGGGTCGTGCCCGGCGGGCACATCGAGCTGGGCGAGCGGATGGAGGACGCCCTTCGCCGCGAGGTCAAGGAAGAGACGAATCTCGACATTCACGACGTCGAGTTCGTGTGCTTTCAGGAGTTCATCTACGACCCGCGGTACTGGAAGCGGAGTCATTTCATCTTCTTCGATTTCGCCTGCCGGACCGATTCTGCCGACGTGCGGCTCAACGAGGAGGCGCAGGAATACATGTGGGTGACCCTCGACGAAGCCCGCCGGCTCCCCGTGGAGCGTTACACCGCCGTGGCGATCGGCGAGTACCAGAAGAAGAAGGGCGTGTGCTGTTGAATTGGATTTGCGATGGAGGTGGATTCACGATGAGGCGAATCGGTCGTGCAAAAGAGATGGTTTTTCATGGGGTCGTATGCTTGCTGCTGGCCGGCGGCCTGGCAGCCGCTGTTCAGGCCGGCTCGATGAAGTGGATGCACTTCACGATCGCGGATCCGCTGCCGGGCTCGTCCTACGGGACCGGGGGGCTTCCGCTGGCCGATTTCGACGGCGACGGCGATCTGGACGTCGTCATTTCCCGTCGCGAGACGCAGACGGCCTACTGGTTCGAGCGGAAGGACGACGCATCCTGGGTACGGCACACGATGGGCGAGTCCGAGGGGCTCAAGGACGCGCTGGGAGCCGCGGCCCTGGACCTCAACCAGGACGGCCGGCTGGACGTCGTGCTCAATCGGGTGTGGTTCGAGCAGCCGGAAGGCCTGGCCGGGAATCCCGACAAACCCTGGCCGACGCACCCCTTCGCCGGCGGGGGACACGACATCATCGCCGCCGATCTCAACGGCGACGGGAGACTCGACATCGCCACCTACGGCGGCAAGGAGGTCTCATGGTTCGACCCCGCGGCCGACATGCGCCAGACCGATATCGGCCGGGGCGGAGAGAACCACGGCGGCATCACCCCTTGCGGGATCGGCGACCTGGACGGCGACGGCGATCCGGACATCGTCATCCCCCGGTACTGGTTCGAAAACCCGGGCAAAGGCGAGGGGCCCTGGCCTCGACACGAGTGGCCGTACCTCGGCGTGGACAAGGCTTCCTACGGCCCGAGCATCCGGTCCTGGATCGTCGACCTGAACGGGGATGGACGCAACGACATCGTCTACAGCGACTGCGACACCGGGCTCTCCCACGTCTACTGGGTGGAGAATCGCGGCAAGGATGCCTGGGAGAGACGGCTGCTGCCCGATCCGCCCACCGCTTCCGGCGATGTCCCCGGCACGGGCTCGTTCCACTCGCTCGGCGTCGCGGATCTCGACGGCGACGGCAACCTCGACGTCTTCGCGGGCGAGCAGGAGGACCCGGACACCTACATGGAGTCCGGCGGCAAACTGCCCATGAAGCCTCGCGGTCTCAAGGAACGCGGCGTGATCTGGCTCGGCTCCGGCGGCAGCCGGCCGACGTTTCAGCCCGTCGTGATTCAGGTCGACAATCCCGGCTGGCACGACGCACAACTGGGCGACGTGGACGGCGACGGCGACATCGACATCGTCACCAAGGTCTGGAATAAAGACGGCGCCGCATATCATGCGGACTATTGGCGAAACGATACGCCGCGGCAGCGGGCCCGGCCTGCTGCATTCCGATTCGATTTCGGGCCCGGCCCGGCGGCGGACGGAATGACGCGCGTCTTGCCTGAGATGGCCTACAGCGAGTCCGCGGGTTTCGGCTTTGAGCCGGGGCCGGCGATCGAGGGCGTGGATCGCGACGGCGATCCCGCGACGGGCGACTTCTGCACGGCCGAGGAGCCGTTCGATTTCTCTGTAGCCGTGCCCGAGGAGGGCAACTACCGAGTGACGGTGACGCTGGGGGATCGACAGAGCGAGTCCGCGACGACGATCCGGGCCGAGCTTCGCCGGCTGATGGTGGAGGAGGCTCGCACGGTTTCGGGCGAGATCAAGGCCGTCAGCTTTGTCGTCAACACGCGCACGCCGGTCATCGCCGGGGCCGAAGGAATTGCGGCCGGGCAGGTGCGTCTGAAGGCCCCTCGCGAGACGGTGCAGGAGGCGCGGGCCTGGGACAACCGCCTGACCCTGGAATTCGCGGGAACGCGCCCGGCGGTTTGTGCCGTCGAAATCGCCAGGGTCGATGTGCCGACGATCTTTCTGCTCGGCGACTCCACGGCTTGCGACCAGCCGGCCGAGCCCTACACCAGTTGGGGCCAGATGCTCACTCGCTTTTTCAAGCCGGTCGTCGCGGTCGCCAATCACGGCGAGTCGGGCGAGAGCTACGGCGCTTCATTGACTCGCCGGCGGATCGACAAGATCGCCGGCCTGATGAAGCCCGGCGACGTCCTGCTGATGCAGTTCGGCCACAACGACCAGAAAGAGCGGGGCGAAGGGGTGGGACCGTTCCTCAGCTATAAGGAGAACATCCGCAAGCACGTCGCGATGGTGAAAGCTCGCGGCGGCATCCCGGTGATTGTCTCGCCGGTGGAGCGGCGGGCCTTCGGGCCGGACGGGAAGATCAAGCGGTCGCTCGCCGAGTATGCGGAGGCTTCGCGTCAGGTGGCGCAGGAACTGGGGGCTGCGTTCATCGACTTGAACGCCCTGAGCGTGCGATTCTACGAGGCGCTCGGACCTGACAAGTCGGCCCTGGCCTTTGCGGCTCCCGAAGGCAAGCAGGACAACACGCATCACAACAACTACGGCGCCTATGAACTGGCCAAGTGCATTGTTGAAGGCATTCGGGAGAACCGGGTCGACGTCGCCAAGGCCGTCACCGACGACTTCTTGGGCTTCGATCCGTCCCGTCCCGACTCCCTCGATGCGTTCAAAATGCCGGCCGGTCCGACCCGTTCCAGCGAGCGCCCCTTGGGCAACTGAAACGAATCGGACCGGCCTTGTGATACTCTATGGAGTTAGTGGTCGTCAGAATTCGTAGGCGTACCAGGCGACTCCTTCGTACGTCCAGACGTTCGTCGAATATGTCGCGAGGATGTAGTCCTTTTCCGCTTCATTCATCGTGTAGAAGTGGTGCCCCACCAGAGGCGACCAGAACCGGTACACAGGCTGGGTGTCCGCCGGCGCGTCGCCGACCGCGAAGGCGTAGAACGCGATTCCCTCGTACGTCCAGGTTTCGGAGGGATACGTGGCGAGGATATAGTCCTTTTCGGCTTCATTCATCGTGAAGAAGTGGCCGCCCAGAAGCGGCGACCAGAACCGGTACACCGGCATCGCCCCGGGATCGCTGTCGTCGGCCATCGTATAGTAGGCGATGCCTTCGTAGGTCCATGCCCACGCGTAGTTGGTCATCAGACCCTGGGCCTCCTCCTCGTTGATCGTATAGAAGTGCGAGGAAGTGATCGGGGACCAGAACCGATAGACCGGCACGGTGTCCGGCGTCACGGGCTCCGGCGCGTAGTAGGTGACTCGGAGC
>JBDKUU010000950.1:0-10174 GCA_039679525.1 Phycisphaerales bacterium
CGTTGCCCTCCTGCCAATAGTTGCCGCCGTTGACGCGGTCGCAGCCGAAGAACAGCGAATGATGGTGCGGGTAGGGCTCGGAGGTCTCCGTCGTGATGGACTGGCCCGACGCCGGACCGTTGACCGGCCAGAAGTAAGGGTACTTCTGGGAGTGGTCGAACTTGTAGCAGGTGAAGAGCTGATTGTTGACCGTGACGACCACCTTGTTGTCTTCAAGTTTGGCTTGGACCGTCTGCGAACTCGACTGCGCCGAGACGCAGCCAATGCTCGTCAACGCGAGCAGAACCAGGACCGCGATGAACATCTTGCGACTACTCATGTTTTCTCCTGTGCTCCATTCTTATCGGCATGGGCTAAAGCCCATCCTACACATGCCATGGACTACGCGTCGATCGGGCGAGCAGACGATTGGCCTCGTCGTCGCCCGGGAATTCTTCCTTGACCGGGTCCCACTTCAGCGGCCGCTGCAGCTTGTAGCCGATGATGGTCAGGTGGCCGAGGGACGCTCCGCGGTGGCCGATCTCTTCGCTGCAACTGGGCTGCCGGCGGGTGCGGATGCAATCGAACCAGTTCGCGTGGTGGTTGTTGTCGCCGACATTGACCTCGCGCGTGGTCAGCTTCATCCGTTCGAAGAGCCCGTCGGGGCCGCCTTCGATCGGGCCGCCTGTCGTCAGGGACGTGACCCAGCCCTCTTCGCCGACGAAGATGCCGCCGAAGTTGCCTTGAAGCCGGGCGTCCGCGGGGACTGCTTTGTAGACGTCCTTGACCATGCCCCAGTGATCCACCATGTGCAGCAGCGTGCCATTGGCATAACGGCAGGTCAGCGTCGGGAATTGGCCCGTGCCGGGGGGGATGATCTCGACCGGGCCGCTGTTCTCCATGCCCAGCGCGTACTGGATGACGTCGGCCGCATGGGAGTGGTACCAGGTGATCGCGGCGGCCCCGAAATCTTCGTTGAACGACCAGGGCACCACGCCCGGCGAGGGATTGATGTGGTAGAGGCGATTGTACGGCGACCACTGAGCCGGCCCCACCCACAGGTCCCAGTCCAGGCCCTCGGGAACGGGCTCGGCCGGCAACGCGAAGTCCAGGGGGATGTAGGACGTGCGGGTCCGCGTTGCGTCCATCGCTTGAGCGTAGGGCGAGAAGCGGGCCGCGTCGGTGAACGTCGCGAGGGGGCCCCACAGCGTGAAGACCGACTTGACCTTTCCGAGTCCGCCGGCCCGCACGAAGTCGACGACCTGGCGGATCGTCGAGATGGACCGGTACTGAGTGCCGGTCTGGAAGACCCGGCCGTACCTTCGGACGGTTTCCACGAGTCGTCGGCCCTCGCGGATGGTCAGCGAGATCGGCTTCTCACAATAGACGTCCTTGCCTGCCTCGACCGCCTGGATCGACAGCATCGAGTGCCAGTGGTCCGGCGTGACAATCACCACGGCGTCGATGTCCGGCCGGGCCAGCACCTCGCGATAGTCGTTGTAGGCCGTGCAGCCCTGATAGGAGGCTGCGTCGCTTCGGGCCGCATAGGTCTCTTCAACGCGTCGCTTGCCGTCCTCCCGCCGAGTCCGGTCCACGTCGCACACGGCCAGCACCTGGATCTCCCGATCCCCGGCCAGTCGGCCCAGATGGCCGGCGCCCATGCACCCGTGGCCGATCAGCCCGACATTGATCCGCCCGCTCGGAGCGGCATTCCCCTGCGCCGCCCACACATGCGAGGGAATGATCGAGGGGACGGTGACCGCTGCGGAAGCCATCGCCGTTCGAGTCAGAAAACAACGGCGCGAGATTTTGTGATGTTGCATCACGATTTCTCTCCATTTGTCAGGCGTATGACCGCCTTGTTGAAAGCCTCGACACCTTGGGCTGCTTCGTCCGTGTATTCCAGGGTGCACAGAAGATTAGAGGAAGTTGCCCCTCGCACTTGTTGAAGAATGCCATCCAAATGATCGCTGCGGACTGCATTGTTCAGCCCGACAATAGGGGACGCCTCGACCGCATCCGGACCGACCGTCCATTTTTCACAGGACGCAAACTCGACTCCGGATCTTCGGTAGAACTCGAGGACGTTCGGGTCAGGTCTGGGACTGGACGTGTCCGTTACGCGATACGTCGTCAAGCCAACTCCCGCGGAATCCAGCTTCAGACGAATCTGTCTCATATCGTCGTCGGTCAGTCCGTTGTCGAAATTCTTTGGAATCTCGCCGCTGACTTTCTGATGCTCACTTGCCCCGATGTACAGTACGCCCAACTGAGCGGCTCTGTCGATCATATCGAAAAGGGAGAGTTCGGTCGCAGGGGACGGCACGAGAGCCAGCCGACAGCCGAACTGTTCTTGAGCCCGGATCGCCGGCGTCAATCTGGCGCTTGGCGTCGTCGGAGCGACGAGGTCGCCCAGGGCGAATTGTGTGGCCGCCAGGTAGAACTCGAGCATCTTCGGGTCCCAGAAGACCGAGGGATGGTGCGCGAAGCCACAGTAGAAGACGCGGCCCAAGCCATATTGACGGACCCAGGCGAGCGCGTAATCGTCGTCCGATCGAACGACGGCGCCGTAGGATGGCTGTTGCTGCATGTCCGTCTTCTGCGTGTCGATGCTCATGAGCACGCGGACGCGGTCCCGCGAGTAGGGCTCGTGCACGCGGAAGAACTCGTCGCGGTAGTCGAAGTCCTGGCCGCCGAAGGCCTGGTTCACAGGGTGCATCGGTTCGTCGAGCTTGATGAAGACATGCTCGTCGTTGGTCTTGTGATTGGCGCCGCGAGCGCCGAGCATGATGCCGAATTCGGGCCAGTCCTCGATCGCCCCCGGCCACTTGGTGAACGCGACGGACGTGCCATGCACGCCCATCAGGCCGCCGCCGCTGTAGACGAACTCGACGAGGCTCTGACGCAGAGCGGGGTCCTCGAAGCAGTTGCCCACCGTATTGTTGAAGAACACCGCGTCGAACTGCCGGAGGCTCTCGGGCCTGAACACCGCGGGATCGCGACTTTGGATTGTCTCGAAAGCGCCCGTCCTCTGTCCCATCAGGGCGAACGCGGTGTTGGCGGTGGTGATGGAGCCGTGTCCGCCGTAACCGACGTTGAGGTCGAAGATCAAGAGCCGCCGGGGTTTGCGGGGGATGGCAGGGGCCTTGGCCGGAAGCGCCGCTTCGATTCGTTTTAGCTCCTCCGGATCGGTCACGGCAGGGGGCTGTGCGACCGCCCGCCCGAGTCGCCCCGCGGCGAGCAGGCCGATCATGCCGGCCGTGCCGCCCAGCAGCGTTCGCCGCGACGTGACCCACTCCGAATAGTCTCTTGTCATTTTCCTGTCTCCTTGTCAGGGCCGTTCCCGACGACGGGCGCCGTCTGCTCCGGCGTCGTGATGCCCGGCGGCAGATCGATGATCCGGATGTTGCGAAAGCGGATCGGAGCCCCTTCGGACTCCAGGCAGATGTAGCCTCTTTTGACGGAGGCCTTCGTGACGCCGTTGACGAATTTGCCGTTGACGGCCAGCTTGATCGTGCCGTCGACGCAGACGATCGTGTACCGGTTCCACTCGCCTTTGCCCTTGCAGCGGTTCTCGAAGGACTTGCTGCGGACGCCGCGGGGATTGTCGGGCTGAATGGCGACATCGCCCGTGCCGAAGATCTCGCCGTGGACGTAGGCGTCGGTCTGATTGTTCTGAACCGCCCATTCGAGTTCCAGGATCTGGACCTCGACGCCGATGGGCAATTGTTGGCCTTGCGGCGGGGTGCCCTGGCTCCAGACGAAGACGCCCGAATTGCCTGCGGCCTGGAGGTGTTTCCACTCGAGCTCCAGGACGAAATTCTCGTACTGGCGGTCGGTGCGGAGGAAGCCGATCGGCTGTCCGGTGCACGCGATCTGGCCGTCCTGGACCGCCCAGGTGTCCCTGGCGGTGTTGACGTTGACCCAGCCCGAGAGGTCTCTGCCATTGAATAGATCTCGGACCTGAAGCGGGTCCCGGGTCTGTGCGGCATGACACCCGCACAAGCCAATTACAGCCACGCTCACCAGCAGTTCGGTCCGGCTCGTCATGATCTGACCTCCATCACTGCGTCTGTCGAGTTCACGGTCGTCGCCCATCGTAAATCATAAATCGCCAATCGTCAATCTAAGGTGCCCCTGCGGATTTGTCGATAACCTTCCGGTGGCATGGTGCCCAGGAGATACGCTGTGACTGATTGCGACCCGATAATATCGTTTCTCTTGAATGAGAAGGTCGTTTCGCCCGCCGAGATCGAGGCTCTGGCCGAGAAACGCAGGCAGAGCGGGGACAGCCTGCTGTCGCTCCTGAAGCGGGAAAAGCTCGTGGACGAGGAACAGCTCGCCCGGGCGGTCGCGGCGGTCAACAAGTTCGAATTCGTGAACCTCTCGCCCGAAATGATCGACCCGATCATCTCGCACCTGATCTCCCACGAACTGGCCAATCGGCATAGCGCGATTCCGCTCCGGCGCGAAGGGCAGCAGTTGTTCGTGGCGATGAGTTCGCCGCTGGATCTGCGGGCCCGCGACGAGATCGAGCTCAAGACCGGCTATCGCGTCGTGCCCGTGGCCGCCACGCCTCACGCGGTGCAGCAGGCGATTCACTTCCATTTCGACGTCGCCAACGTCACGAAGCAGGCCATCGCATCCATGCGGCTCAAGAAAGACCCGGGCCAGGCCGTGGAGGCGGAACAGGAAGACGCCTCAAGCGGATTCGGCGTCGGCGACGATCCGATCACGAAGCTGGTCGCCTCGATCGTCCGCGGGGCCATCGACGCCCACTCCAGCGACATTCACATCGAGCCGCAGACGAACGAACTGCGGGTCCGATACCGCGTGGACGGCATGCTCCGCCGGGCGGTGGATGTCCCCATCTCCGCGCAGGCCGAGGTCATTTCGCACATCAAGATCCTGGCGCAGATGGATATTTCGGAGAAGCGGATTCCCCAGGACGGGCACATCACGCTCAAGCACGAGGGCCAGGAATACGATCTCCGCGTGTCGTCCCTGCCGTCGGTCGGGGGCGAGAAGATCGTGCTGCGAATCCTGGACAAGAACGCCAGCCGGTGGTCCCTCGACGAGGTGGTGACCTCCGCCGACGACAATCGCAAATTTCGCGAACTCGCGGCCAATCCCTACGGCATGCTCCTGCTGACCGGCCCGACCGGAAGCGGAAAGACCACGACTCTCTATTCCGTGCTCCAGCTCGTGAACACGCCCGAGCGGAATATCGTGACAGTCGAGGACCCTGTCGAGTACCGGCTGCCCGGGATCACGCAGGTGCAGGTAAAACCGGTGGCGGGCCTGACGTTCGCGTCCTCGCTGCGGAGCATTCTGCGGCAGGACCCGGACATCATTCTGATCGGCGAAATCCGCGACCTGGAAACCGCGGAGATCGCGATCAGCGCGGCTTTGACGGGCCACCTGGTCTTGAGCACGCTCCACACCAACGACGCGGCCGGAGCGGTGTCGCGATTGGTCAACATCGGCATTCCGCCCTTCCTGGTGGCCTCGGCTCTCCTGGGGACTGTCGCCCAGCGGCTGGTGCGCGTGGTCTGTCCCCGGTGCAAGCAGCCGTATGAGCCCGATCCGCAGGAGCGGGAACTGCTCCAGGGGCATCTGACGCCGGGCGATGAGAACCGATTAGTTCGTGGAGCGGGATGTCACTACTGCTATCAGACAGGCTACAAGGGACGAAAGGCGATCTACGAGATCCTGCCGGTGTCCTCGAAGATTCGCCGGATGATCCTGGACAGCGCCGGCGACACTCCCATCAAGGACCAGGCGGTGCAGGAAGGCATGAGAGTGCTGCGAAGCAGCGCTTTGGACGAGGTAGTCCGGGGCGTCACCACAGTTGACGAACTAATGCGTGTCGTGGATCTGAAGAACGACTGATGGCCGTCTACGAATACACAGCACGGGACGCTGCGGGCAACGAAGTCAGCAGCGTGTACACGAACGTCGAGAGCGTTCGGACGCTCCGGCGCGAGCTGGTCAAGCTCGGCTACGAGCTGATCCGCGCCAGACGCCGGCGGGGCGCCGTCGCACGCACGCGAGGTCGAATCCGACAGCGCGACGTGGCGTCCTTCGCCTACAAGTTCGGCGGCATGTACTCCGCGGGTCTCTCGATCACGAGTTGTCTGGAAATTCTCGAACAACAGACGGACAACCCGGCATTCCAGTCGGTGCTGGCGGACGTCCGCCGCCGCGTGGAGTCCGGATCGAGCCTGAAAGCCGCGTTCGAAGAGCATCGAGGCGTGTTTTCGGACTTCTTTCTCGGGATGATCGACGCCGGGGAGTCCGCGGGCAAACTGACAGAATCGCTCGACGCCAGCGCCCGATATCTCGAAAAGCGGATGGAGCTTCATGAGAAGACGCGAGCCGCGTTCATTTATCCGATGGTCGTGGGCGTGGTCTGCTCGCTCGTCGTGCTCTCGCTGTTGATGTTCGTCGTGCCGATGTTCTCGCAGTTGTACCGCCGGCTGCACGTGGATCTGCCCGGGCCGACCCAGGCGCTGGTAACCATCAGCGGCGTGCTCAGAACGCAATGGTGGCTGTTGGCGCCCTGCGCGGCGGGGGCCGTGCTGGGAATTCGTCGCCTGTTAAAAAGGCCGGCGGTCCGTCTCCGATGGGATCGCTTCAAGATGCGGCTGCCTCTGATCGGACGTCTGAGCCGGCTGGTCCTCGTATCGCAGTTTATCCGGACATTCGGCATGCTGATCTCGGTGGGGGTCCCGATCATCGAGGCCCTGGAATCCGCGGGCCAAGTGGCTCGCAACGAGGAAATGACGCGGATCACGGCCGACCTGATGCAGTCGATTCGCACGGGGCATCCGGTCGCCAAGTC
This sequence comes from Phycisphaerales bacterium, assembly GCA_039679525.1. GTDB lineage: Bacteria > Planctomycetota > Phycisphaerae > Sedimentisphaerales > Anaerobacaceae > PLanc-01. The sequence goes on from JBDKUU010000950.1 coordinate 6,824, forward strand.
GCTCCAGGCGCACGAGATCTTCCCGCCGATGGTGATCCAACTGGCCGCGTCGGGCGAGGAGGCGGGGATTCTGCCCGAAATGCTCGTCAAGGCGGCCGACCTGCTCGACAGGGACGCGGACCGTCTGGCGGCGTCCCTGCTGGTGAAGCTGGAGCCCGCTTTGACCATCCTCATGGGCATCGCGATCGGCCTGATTCTGATGGGCGTGTACCTGCCGATGTTCGATTATATGGCCTGTCTGAAATGATGACGCGTATGAGAGATAAAGTCGCCGGGTTTTCCTGTCGATAGGGGGCTTGGATTCTCATGGTTAACGGAACAGTAAGGAGGACATGATGAGCAGTAAAAAGGCATTCACCCTGGTGGAGCTTCTGGTTGTCGTGATGATCCTGGGGGCGCTTGCCGCCATCGCAGTGCCGCGGATGATCAGTGGCGCGACGAACGCGAAATTGCGGGCCTGCGAAACGAACGTGGACCTGCTCAACTCGCAGATCGAGTTGTACTACGCGAACGAGACCAAGTGGCCGGCGCGTCTCCCGGATGTCACAGCGGACCCGAACTACTTCCCGGACGGGGCCCCGGAGTGTCCCTTCAAGACAGCGTATCGATACAACGCAACGACTCATCGAATTGTACCCCACGCGCATTGACGCAGGGGGCCCGGTCCCGAGGCTTCACATTTGTGAATTCCGGCATCGTACGACGGATGGCTGCCTTGCGTGGTCATCCGTCGTCTTGTTTTTGGATCGTCACATGAAATGCGAAGAACCCAGGACGTCCCGGCGTCGCCGTTTTCAGGCGGGCGCCCACACGCTCGTCGAAGTGATCACCGTCGTGCTGATCCTGTCGATTCTGGCGGTCGTCGCGGTGCCTCGCATCAATTTCGGGGCTGTGGCCGCAGCGCAAGGGGATGCGGCGGTCCGGCAGATCGCCACGGATCTTCGCCGCACCCGCGCCAACGCCATTCTTCACGCGGCCCGGAACCCCAAAGGTTTCGCCCTGGTGATGACCGGCTCCAGTCCCTACGAGGGGTACGAGATTGTCGATTTGCAGAGTTCGGCGGTGATCGCCACGGGCAAGATCGCTGAACATGTCCTGTGCAGCAGGGGGCAGCGGTTCGAGTTCGGCCCGCTCGGCAATCTGAACACCAGAAGCGATGCAAGTCTTCGCATTGCGACGGACGGCAGGGCCTATTCGCTGGAGATCGTCCCGGCGACGGGGGCGGTGAGATGGACTCGATGAGCAGGCCACGAAGACGAGGGAATCCGCGATGCGCGGGCGTGACGCTGACCGAAGCGGTCGTCGCGTCGACCCTGCTGCTGGTTTCCATCATTCCGCTTCTGAAAGTCCTGACTGCAACGCATGGCATGGACCGCGCCATCGAACGCAAGAGCTGGAGTCTTCTCCTGGCCCAGCGGGAATTGGAGCGGCTCCGGGCCCAATCCCTCTACCATTACGACGAGTCCTTCGAGGCAAGTTCCCAAGCCCTCGGCGACGGGTTCCTGTGCAGCGTGACCGACGACGGGAATCCTTCGCTTCGAACGGTGGCAGTCGCCGTGGGGTTCGATGCGAATCACGACGGCACACTGGCCTCGGGCGAGGTGGAAGTGAGCCTGCGCACGGCGCTGGCCAGACGCTGGCCCGGCCCTGAGACGCCCTGACGCGTCGCGGCCGATGGTTATGAGACGGTGTCGCCGGGGTCTCTCACATCGCCGTACCCATCGGCGGCTCGGCCCCATAAGAACGCAGGATGAGCCCTCGTGAGGTCCATTTCGACGAGGAGGAGCCTCGGATGATCTTGCCCGAACATCGCGGGCCGAAGGCGATAATCATCGCTCTCGATTGTGCCGACAACCTCCATGTGTGTTGTCTTGGAGTGCGCCAAGAATGCGATATGGGAATGACAGGGTGATCGGGTCTCGCGGCACCACGCTCGTGGAGCTGACCGTCGCGGTGGCGATAATCGCCGTAGTGTTCGCTGCGGTCATGCCGCTGTTCGCCGGCATTCGCAACAGCGCGGACGCCCGATGGGCCAACCTGGAAATGGTTCAGAACGCCAGGGTGCTCAACGAGCAGCTCTGTCGATGGCTGGCTGCGGCCAGGCGGATCACGGCGGTCAGCGCAGATACGAGCGACAGCGGCTACATCCAGTTCGAAACGGCCAACGGCGATTCCTGGCGTTGTGCCCTCGGGGAGGACGGCTGGGTCCGGTTCGGACCTGTCGGCGCCTTGAGCGAACTCGCAGGGCCGCTGGATTCCCTGCGATTCACCTGCTACGACGGAAACGACCTGGCCAATCCGGTGGCCGGTCCCGAGGCCATTCGTTTCGTGACCTGGGAGGTCGGCCTGCGAAGTGAAGGCTCTATGACTCGCGGCAGGATCGTCCGCGGCGCGTGCGGTCTTCGAGTCGCCGCTCGTCCCGAGCAGGCCATCGTCACCTACGATTTCGCTGCGCGCCGGCCCGGCGTGGACTGTTTCGCGTTTGCCGACCAGGGCGAGCCGCAGACGCCGGACACGCTGACGACGCCGGCCAAGGCGATTGAATCCGACCAATACGGCGCGATCGGCGCCGACGACGGCAAATACCATGTCTTTCAGGTTTCCGATGACTCCCAATTCGCACAGGTTCGGCTGGTGTTCGAGGTCGAGCAGCGGGCCGACGATGTCGCCTCCATCGTGGTCACGTGGAAAGGCAGGGGCGTGAACACGCACGCCACGGCGGTGGATGGAGCCGCCCTCTATCTCTGGAACTACGGCGCTTCCGCCTACGAGCTGATTCAATCGTCGCAGAACACCGAGGCGAAAGTCACGCTGGCAGGTTCCGCCGTCGGTCCTGCGGCCCAATACATGGGAGGCGCCGCGGGCAGGACCGTCTCGCTGTTGGTCGTTTCCAACGATGCGAAATGGGGCACGGAGAAGAACGCGTTGTCGACGGACTACGCGAAAATCGATGTCACGGTATCCGGAGGGGCCGGGGCGTTTGCCCCTTGATCGGGATCTCATGAAGAGCAGGCGTAGACAATCCGGCTCGGTCCTGTTGATCGTCGTGGTCCTCGTGGCCCTCCTGGCGGCCACCGTCGTGGGCCATCTCCAGGTCAACGCCGAGGAGATCCAGCTCATGCAGAATCAAGTCCACGGCGCCGAGGCGATGGCGCTGGCCGAGGCGGGGCTCAACGACGCTCTGGCTCAGCTTCGCGTCAATTCCCGCTGGATCGCCGGCTTTTCCGAAAAGCCCTTCGGCGACGGGACGTACACGGTGACAGTCAAGGACAAAACGATCCTGTCGGCCGCGACGACCTCGGATGGCTTTGAAGCCCGGGTCGAGGCCGACGTGGCGGTCTCGCCGAAGGG
>JBDKUU010000951.1:0-7797 GCA_039679525.1 Phycisphaerales bacterium
ACGAGCGGGGACAGATCCTCTCCCAGGGCCCCAAGATCGTCGAGTCTTCCGGCGGCAAAGTCGTCCTGGAGGATGAGTGCCTCTGGAAGCAGCCGGGACAGGAGCCGATCATTCGCGACCGCCGTCAGATCGTGATCACCGCGTCGAGCGAGGGCCGGCGGTTCATCGATTTCCAGATCACGCTGGAGCCCCTGACCGACGTCCGCATTCTCAAGACGAATCACTCGCTCTTCGCCGCCCGGGTCGTGCCGGAACTGAGCGTTCTGTCGGGCGGGACCCTGATCAACGCCGAGGGCAAGACGGGCGAAACGGGCACGTTCAACGTCCCCTCGCCCTGGTGCGATTATTCCGGGACTCGCAACGGCGTCACGGAAGGGATCGCGATTCTCCAGCACCCCTCCGATCGGTGGTATCCTTCGAAGTGGTTCACCCGCGACTACGGATTCTTCTCGCCCACGCCGATGAACTGGCTCGAAGGCGACAAGCTGGACCTGCCCAAAGGCGAGAAGCTGACCTTGGTCTACCGGGTCATCGTCCACACAGGCGACTCGAAGCAGGCGGACATCTCAGGTCTGTTCGAAGCCTACAAACAGACGAAGTCCGGCGGCAGCGCGTCCGCAGCGGCTCCGATGGGGCAAATCCGCGTCTCCGATGATGGCCGGGGCTTCGTCACCGCGACCGGCAGCCGCTTCTCGCCGTGGGGTTTCAATTACGACCACGACGAGGCCGGCCGGCTGGTCGAAGACTACTGGTGAAGAGAATGGCCAAAGGTGGCAGCGGACTTCGAGGAGATGAGGCAACTCGGAGCCAACGTCGTCCGCATCCATCTCCAGTTGGGCCGATTCATGAGGGGACCCGCCGAGCCGAACGACGCGGCCCTGGAGAGGCTCAGTTCGCTCGTCGCCCTGGCGGAACGCTCGGGTCTGTATCTGGATCTGACAGGCTTGGCGTGCTACCACAGGGCGGCCGTTCCCGCCTGGTACGACTCCCTGTCCGAACAGGACCGCTGGGAGGTCCAGGCCCGCTTCTGGGAGGCCGTGGCCGGCTGTTGCGCCGAAAGCCCCGCCGTCTTCTGCTACGACCTGATGAACGAACCCATTCTGCCCGGAGAGAAGCGGGAGACCCAGTGGCTGGGAGACGAGTTCGCCGGCAGTTGCTTCGTTCAGCGGATCTCGCTCGACCTGGCCGGCCGCACCCAACAGAAGGTGGCCAAGGCCTGGGTCGATCGCTTGGTCAAAGCGATTCGAAGCCGCGACAAGCGACACCTCGTGACGGTGGGCGTCATCCCCTGGGTGCAGGTCTTCCCCAAGGCAAAGCCGCTGTTCTATTCGAAGAAGGTCGCGGAGAATCTCGATTTCGCCTGCGTCCACTTCTACCCGGAGACGGGCAAGGTCGACCAGGCGATCACCGCGTTGGCCGCCTACAACATCGGCAAGCCGGTGGTGATCGAAGAGACCTTCCCGCTGAAGTGCTCCACCGCGGAATTGGGCGAGTTCATCGCCAAGTCCCGGGTCACGGCCTGCGGCTGGATCGGCTTCTACTGGGGCAAAACGCCCGACGAGTACAGGGGATCCAGCACGATCAGCGACGCTTTGACACTCGCGTGGCTGGAACTTTTTCAGAAGCAGGGACGCTTCTGATTGTTGATTTGTGATGGTTGATTTTTGATTTGCAGAGCGAGGCCGGCAGCCTTCTTGAAATCAGAAATCAACCATCAACAATCGCACTTCCCGATCCCACTTACTGCTTGAACGCTGCGGTCGAGAGCTTGAGCGGCTCGAAGGCGGTGAGTTCCTTCAAGGGCACCGCGCCCCAGGTCGTGTTCAGATGGCCGAGCATCTTGGGATTGTTCAGGGTCTTGGAGTAGTCGATGAAGGCCTTGGCCGCGTCGGGCTTTCGCCAACTGGCCGGCCACACCTGGAAGCCCTTTTCGAGGAACATGGGGACCGACTCGTAGGCGGGCCGCAGCTCGTAGTGCCAGTCGCAAATCACGATGTCCTTGGCGATCTTGTCGATGGCGCCCGCTGTGCCGTTCTTGCTGGCCTCCCACTCGCCGTAATTGATCTTGTCCGCGTCGATCAGCCGGTCGCCCCACATCAGCATCTGCACCTTCTTCTCCTCGACCAGGTGCTTGTGGTAGTCGTTGACGGCCGTGGCGAACAGCTCGCCCTTGTCCTTGCCCTTGCAGCGGGGGCAGGCGTCATCGCCGACGAGAAACACCTCGTCCATGCCCACGTGAAACGCGTCGGCCTCGAACGCGGCCAGCAGCTCATCCATCAGGCTGAAGATGATCGGGTTCACCTCGGGGTGCAGGGGACACCAGCTCCGGCAGTAGATCCCCTCGTTGTTGGGGTATTTGCCGGGACTCTCGTCGAACTGGGGGTACTTGGTCAGCAGGATGAACGTGGTCTTCTCCCAGGACTGATGGCCGAGGCACTGGAACTGCGGAATCAGCCGGATATTGTTCTTCTTGCACTCGGCGACCAGCTTGCCGATCTGTTCCTTGGTGCAGGGATTGTCGCCCCGCAGCTCGGGATGGGACTGGTACTCGAACCCGTAGTTGATCTCCCCGACGATCGTGTTGATGCCCGCCTGGGCCATCGCCCCCACCACCCCGGTCAACTCCTGGGCTTGGGCGCTGTTGCTCAGCATGACGTGCACGCCGAGCCAGGGTTTGACGGGTTTGGGCGCCTCCGCAGCAGAAGCCTGCGACACGAGGGACGCCGAGAACAACAGGCCGAGCACCGCACCGAACACGATTTTCTTCATTATTCAATCTCCCGATGAATACCAGCAACCATCGAACAGACCTTCTCAAGTCCTATTCTATCGATTTCGTCGAAGGCTGCAAGTCGATCTGAGTCAATATCGAGGACGCCCAGGAGCCGGCCGCCCACCGTGATCACCGGGACCACGATCTCCGAGCGGCAGGACGACGAGCAGGCGATGTACCCCGGGAACTCGCGGACGTCCGGCACGACCTGGGTCCGCCTCAGGCGGGCGGCTGCCCCGCACACCCCCCGCGCAAACGGGATCGTCAGGCACCCGTGCGTCCCCTGGTACGGCCCGATCTTCAAAAGCCCCGGCTCGACCACCCGGTAGAAGCCCGTCCAATCGAAGGCGTCGAACGCATGGTGCAGTTCGCAGGCGACTGTCGCCATCACCGCGATCAGATCGGTTTCGCCTTCGATCAGGTGTCTCACCCTCTCCAGCACGGCCTCGTACAATCGCTGTTTGCCCTCCGAACTCATTGTGCTACGCCTTTGGCCTCATGCTCCAGGGCCGCGTACTGCTTCGCCAAATCGGTCACGGCATCGTCGCTCTTGTCCACGTACAGCTCCAGCCAATAGCCCTCGACGCCTTTCTTGGCGACCCGAATCCCGGCGGCCAGTCGCCCCCGATGATCCCCGCCGGCCTTGTCGCCCGCGACGAGGGCCGCCATGAGCCGGTCGGCGAGACTGCCGGGGGTCTGTTCATAGGCACGGGCCATGGCCTGGATCACGTCGCAGCCGGTCAACGTGTTGCCCTGGCAGGCATAGTACCGCCCCGCCGCGGAACCCCACCAGAGGCCCGAAGGGTCCGCGCCGGAGCAGTTGCGGTTTGCAGCCCGGCCCGACATGTCGATGATCGCCAGTTGGCGTTTGTCTCGCTGAGGATCGTCCCGCAGAAGCTCCGCCAGCACCTCCTCCGGCAGGCGGCCCTCCGCCAGGAGATCGAGAGCCTTCTCGCCCCACGGCGGGTTGTGCCAATGCTGAGTACAAAATGCGCCGACCCCGGCCCGAACGTAAGGCACGACCTTCCCCACCGCCGGATACTTGCTGGCGACGGCGGCCCCGCAGACGCCGGTGTTCGGATCAACCGCCACAATGGAAAATGTCCCGGAAACGCCAAACGACGGAGCATCCGCAATGGGATCTGACCGGCGGTCGCAGCCGCACGACAACGCCGCCCCAAGGCAAGCCACGACGCAAAGAGACCTTGACCTCATTGGCATCACCTTCGCTCAGAGCAAACCATGAATGCGCATGTGCCGTTCGCTGACCGCCTCGACCGCAAACCCGAGCCCGGCCTGGCGAAGCTGATCCCGGACTTCGTCGGGCGTGAACGCCGCCAGGAGGGAATTGTAGAAGTCGCGTTTGAGGATCTCGGGCTCGTTCGCCGAGACCGAATCGACGATCTGCTTTGCCGCCTCCTCCGACTCCGGGCGGAACAGGTCCATCACGTAGACCGCCGTGCCGGGCCGACCGAGGCGTTTCACCTCGTCCCAAATCGCCATTGGGTCCGGCAGATGATGGAGAAGGTCCTTGGACACGATTGCGTCGAACCCGCCCTGGCGAAGTCGAAGCCCCGGGATTCGCCCGTGGACGACGCGGACTCGCCTGAGCAGATCGGCCCGCTCCGCCGCCTCATGCGCCAAGCAGACCATGACCTCGGACGCATCGACCGCGATGACATAGGCGGACGCTTGCGCCCGGGCCAGACGAATGGGGACGTCGCCGGGCCCGCAGCCTATGTCCAGCACGGTTCCCAGTCTGGACGCGTAGGCCTCGATCAGGCCGTCGACAAACATTTGATTGGACGAGGAGAAGTCCGCCTGCGCGTAGGCCATCGCCTGCTGCGCATCGTCCATCACCTCCGGCTCCAGGATTCGATCCATACAGTCACTCTCCAGGGACACGCCATCGACCGTGTGTTCATGCCTCAGTTCTACCCGCGATACGGCCCGTAGGCAAGCCCCCGAGTATTCGCATCCCTCGCCGCGGGGAGTTTTCCGACCTTTCCTTGACTTGAATTGCGGCCCAAGACTGGTACCATGGCGACGTCCTCGTTAGGAACCGGTGTGCACAGGAGTACATATGAAAAGATCGAAGACCGTCCTCCAGATCGTTGTCCCCCTCGTTCTCGCTGCGACCTGTCACGCGATGGTCATGGCGGCCGAGACCGTTACGATCCGGCCTGAGGAAACGGACGAATTGCTGGCCAATCCCGGCATGGGTTGGGAGACGTTCCACAGAACTCGCGACAAAGACAGGAACCTCCCCGACTGGCTTCCCTCGACCGTTCACTATGCCCGCTGGGGTTGGGGCGTCCTGGAACCCCGGCCGGGCGAGATCGACTACGCGTTCCTCGACAAGACCCTCGCAGAAACCCACGCGGCCGGCCAGAAGCTGGCGTTTCGCGTCATGTGCTGCTCCACCACCGCCGGACAGCCCTACCAGCCGGGGTGGCTCGTCGAGGCCGGCTGCAAGGTTCTCACAGTCGACTACAGCGGCCAGGAAGGGCTGACGATCCCCGACCTCGACGACCCGACCACGCTCGCCAGGCATCTCCATTTCATCCGCCGGCTCGGCGAACGATACGACGGCCATCCCGACCTCGACCACGTGGACCTCGGCGCCGTCGGCTGGTGGGGCGAGTGGCACATGAGCAGCTCGAAGACCGCCCGCATGCCGACGCCGGAGAACCGTAAGCTCATCATCGACACCTATCTGGAGGCGTTCCGCAAGACTCCCCTGCTGATGCTGGTCGGCGACCCGGAGTGCCTCGCCTACGCGGCCCAGCGGGGAGCGGGCTGGCGAGCCGATTGCCTGGGCGACATGGGCGGCTTCTCAAAGGGCTGGTACCACATGCGGGACGCCTACCCCAAGCTGATCCAGGAGGCGGGCGTTCAGGACGCATGGAAGAAGGCCCCCATCGCGTGGGAAAGCTGCTGGGAGATGCGTAAGTGGGTCCAGGAGGACTGGTCCCTGCGGTACATCTTCAACTACGCCCTGGCCCTGCACGGCTCGTACCTCAACAACAAGTCCGCCCCGCTGCCCGTCGCCCAGGAGGTTCGGCCGGAGATCGAGCGATTCCTCCGCCGGCTCGGGTACCGGCTCGTGCTCAGAGAACTGACCCATCCGAAGCAGGCCGTCGCCGGGACGACGCTGCCGATCGAAGCCAAATGGCAGAACATCGGCTCCGCCCCCTGCTACAGGCCCTATCGCGTCGCGTACAGACTCGCGAGCGACAATGGAGACGCCAGGGTCCTGATCGGATCGGTCACCGTCGAGAAGTGGATGCCCGGCTCGGTCGAACTCTTCACCGAGGAGTTCATGAAACAGCCGCCGGACCTGCCGCCGGGGGAGATCGTTGGTGTCACCGACTCCGTGGCCCTGCCCTCGGACCTGCCGGCCGGGCAGTACGTTCTGGCTGTCGGGATCGTCGGCGAGAATTCCATGGAGCCCGTGGTGCGGCTTGCCATCCAGGGGCGATCGTCCGACGGCTGGTATCCACTGAGCAAGGTGACCATCGCCCGTGGGAGGGACTACCACGTCAGTCCGACCGGCGACGACTCAAATCCCGGCACTTCGGAGAAACCCTGGCGGAGCATCGAGAAGGTCAACGCCGCTCGTTTCGAACCGGGGGACAGCATCCGCTTCCTGGGCGGCCGGCGATTCGCCGGCACAATCGTGCTCAGTCATGCCGACGCGGTCACGGTGACATCCTACGACGACGGTCCGGCCGTCATCGACGGCGCAAACGGAAGCGGCTTGACGGCGGTCGCCTGCGACAATCTGACCGTGAAGAGCCTCGTCTTCACAGGCTCCGGACGCAAAGCGGGCAACACGGCCGATGGCGTTGTCGTCACCGACGCCAACGGCCTCCAGATCGACCATGTCGAAGTCAGCGGCTTCCGCGGAGCCGGGCTCCAACTGGACGGAATCCGCGATGCGAGAATTACGCGCGTGCACGCTCACGACAACGGCTTCGCCGGGATCAGCGTCGGCTATCACCAGCGTTCCTCGCGAGTGCGAATCGACCACTGCGTCGCCGAGAACAATCCCGGCGACCCGTCGAACCTCACGAACCCCAGCGGCACCGGCATCGTCGTGGCCGCGACCGACGACGCGACCATCGAGTACTGCGAGGCCTTCAGCAACGGCTGGGACATGCCCCGCAAGGGCAACGGCCCGGTCGGCATCTGGGTCTGGGACGTCGATCGCGCGGTCATCCAGTCCTGCGTCTCGCACGACAACAAGAGCCCCGGCGACGACGGCGGCGGCTTCGACCTCGACGGCGGCGCCACCAACTCCGTCCTTCAGTACAACCTCTCGTACAACAACGACGGCCCGGGCTACTTCCTCTGCCAGTTCCCCGGCGCCGGGGATTTCAAGAACAACATCGTTCGGTACAACATCAGTCACAACGATGGCGTCAAGAACAACAGGCGCAGCGGCATCGACGTCTTCTCGGCCAGTCCCAACGCGTCCGACTGTCAGGTCTACAACAACACGATCTACAATCATCGCGGCCCCGCGGTCGGATTCGGCGGCATGCCCATGCCCAACGTTCTCTTTCGCAACAACATCTTCATCTGCTCCGGCGACGTAATCGGCGGCGGCTCGCAACGAGGGCGTTTCGAGAACAATATCTACTGGTCGGCGGACGGCCGGCCCCTGTCCTTCGATGGCCATGCCACTGCTCAAGAATGGGCCGAAGCAACAGGCCAGGAGCGTGCCGGCGAAACGGTCCTCTGCAAGTACCTCGATCCGAAGGTCAACGGGGTCAATGAGGTCAATGATGTCACAACGCTCTCCGATCCGGCAAAACTCCCGGCTCTCACAGCCTACAGAGTGCAGCCAAGCTCCCCCTGCCTGAAGGCCGGCATGCCCGTCAAAGGCAACGGCGGCCGGGACTTCTGGGGCAATCCGGTCCCGCAGGACGACAGACCGACCATCGGCGCATGTGAAAAACCCTAGTTCGAAAGGCGACAGGATGAAACGAAATACGATCGCAGCTACAGTGGCGTGTTTG
>JBDKUU010000952.1:0-3055 GCA_039679525.1 Phycisphaerales bacterium
TCGAATAGAAATCCGAGTCGTTCAGGATCTCCTCGACGTGCGTCTGCGGCTCGGCGACGCAGGGGTGATTCTCCAAAGCCGCGATGAACAGCTCGTTCGCACAGAGGTTCTTGACGAACGCATCGACCTCTTTGCGGAAATCCTGGATCTGCTGCTGCTCGGCTTGCAGCGGCGCGGACAGATACACGTAATCCTGGTGCGGACAGAGGTTTTTCTCCGCGACCAGCTCGGGAACGGAAATCTCGGCGTCGATGGGCCCGCAGAGTCCAATGTATCGCTCCCACTCCAGCGGCGACACGTCGAACGGCGGCGTCGCGGTCAAGGCGACGACGGTCGGCTCATTGAGTTGTTTCTTCAGGTCGGCCAGGCATTTCCACCATTCGTTTCGCAGGTGGTGGGCCTCGTCGAGGACGAGCGTTTGCACGCCAAGTTGCATGAGCGACCGTAGGGTGTGCCGTGCACACCGCTCTCCTCGGCCGGATGAGGTGTCGGTGTGCACGGCACACCCTACGGCGTCACCTTTGCAGGCGCTGTGAAGTCCCTGGTACGTCGAAACCGTGAGGAACTGCGGGGCTCGAATATCCTTCGAGATCCAGTCTGGCGTGCCGTGTTGCCCATCCATGAACAGACTGACGAACCGATCCACCCATTGGTCCCGGATGGCGACGGTGGGGGCCAGGATCAACGTCGGACGATTGAGCCGCCGCATTACCTCCAGGCCGAGCACGGTCTTGCCCGAGCCCGGGGCCGCGATGACGTGCAGGTGGTTGTCGTCGAGATGCCGCTCCAGTTCCGTCAGCACCCGCTGCTGATAGCTGCGCCAGGACTTTCGAAACTGAATGCCGGCCGGGAATGCGTCCATCAAATCTCAACCTCGGGAACAGCGCCAATAGCCGTAGATCAGCCCGGCCTGGAGCAGAAAGATGGCGGCGAGCACCAGCCGAAAGCCACGCTTGCGAGTCTTGTGCCGGAACAACTCCTGACCCGCCAGCGCCCCTGGGCTGCCGCCGAGCAAGGCGACGACGTGCAGGACCGCCTCGGGGATTCGACTACCGCCGGCCCTCGCCTGACGCTTGTCGAATCCGTAGAGCAGTAGCGCCACGGCGTTCACGCTGATCAGTCCGGCCCAGAGCGGCGCCAATCCCGCCCACCACAGGAGCAGACCCAACCCGATCACCACGCACAAAACGATGGCAAAGACTCGTCTTATGAAATTATGTTTCTGCATAACGGCTTGAACGACAGTAGGCCAGTTATGCCGCAGAATGTCAACCCATAAGAGAGCTGTGCGTCGCCCCCCAAAATGCAGCAGAGAGCGTCGGTTCAGGAAACCACCGCTCTCTGCGATCCACCAACAACAGACGAAAGGGCTTTTTCGTGGTTCTACTTCAGCACGAACGCGAACGTCGGATCCAGCGGGTAGCGGCCGAACTGCTCGCCGTAGATGGCCAGGCCGCCGGCGAGGGCTTCGTCGGCTTCGAGGCGGAGCGTGATCGTGCCGGCCTTGGCCGCCTGTTCGAGGACCTGCGCCGGGATATCCGCGGTAATCAGGTAGCCGTAGGAGCCGGCCTCGGTGAGCGTGTCGTCGCGTTTCTGCGCGTGCCAGGACAGGATGCCGCGATGATCGGCCGGGTCGTCGGGAAGTTCGAATGTGCCGACGATCTGACCGCCGATTCGCACGCGCGCTGCGCTGGGGTACGTCTTTTCGTCAGTCATCGGATACGAGTTCGGGTTCGAGCTCGGGTCGTGCGTGCCTTCGCCCCGCATGAAGTCGCCCTCCTGCTGGGCGCCTTGCCGGTCCTTGCCGAAGAGTTGCTTGGCCGAGACCTCCGCGCGGAAGCTCGCGCCCGCGATGTCCTCGACCTTCAGGTCCGCCGGCCAGGCGATCTGGTACTCGAAGTACCCGGCGCCGGCCCCGTTGACCTTGAGCCCGTCGAACACGTTCCACTGCTTGACAGACCATTCGGCCTTCTTGAAATCCTTCGGCGCGACGCGCAGGACTCTCGTCTTGCGTTGACGCTGGGTGATCGTCTCGTCCCGAGGTTGTTGACCGTCGCGGACGGCGAACGTCGTGAAGTTCCTGGCGACCACAGCGCCCGAGCGGTCCTCGAGCTGCACCGAGAGCACGACCACCGCAGGCTCCTGGGGCATGGCGACCTCCAGCGGCTCGATCGCCTTGCACATCCACGGCGAGCACGCGACTCGTACGCCGGCTCCGCCGCCCCGGGATGCGCCTCTGGCGGACAGGTTGCGAACGCGGCCGAGATTGTCCCAGGCTCGCATACTGCTTCGCAGGGTCAGTTCCTGGCTTGGGACGCGGTCGGTCAGCAGCGAGACGTACAGCGGCACCTGGACCTGCTGGCCCGGCTTGACCTCCTGGCACAATTCTTCTCCCATGGCGATGTAGCAGTCGCTGTGCAGGTCGCGCAGGCTCATGCCTGGCGCGAGTTCCTCGATCCCTGTGAACTTCTGCGAGCGGTCGTACCGCCAGTAGCCGTTCCACTCGTTGATCACGTCGTGGTGCTCGGTATACAGCCAGCCGCAGATCTGCGGATGCCGCCGGAAGGCGTTCATCATGATGTGATAGTCCCAGGACCAGTCGACGTCGCCGGTGCTGCCCTTGTAGCCCCAGACGTTGCCGCACTCGCTGTTGAGCAGGGGATCTCCGTCCTGGGTGCGGCCGCCGATGTAGTTCCATTTGGAGCCGACGAACGTGTTCTTGCAGACGTCGTCAAGCTGCTCGGTCCACTTGTAGCCCGGCAGGTAGGCGTGCCAACTGTTGATGTCCGTGAAGACGTGGTCGTTGTTGCACGCCGAGTTGTCCTCGACGAGCCGCGTGGGGTCGAGGCCCTTGGCCAACTTGACCATCGAAGTGACCCAGTCCTGCGTCTCGGGCGTGTAGCCTTTGTCCTTCGTGCCGAGCCCCCAGGTCTCGTTGAACGTCACCCAACTGAAGATCGCCGGGTGGTTGAAGTCCCGTTTGATCATGCCGCGAAGGGCGACCTCCGCTTCGTTGCGCATATCTTTGTCAGGTTGGCCCCAGCTATTGGGCACG
>JBDKUU010000953.1:0-7592 GCA_039679525.1 Phycisphaerales bacterium
GCACGAGGGTCGCCAGAGAGGCCCCCGCCGCATTCGTCGCGACCGGCCGGGTCTTCCAGGTCCACAGGTGCGTCGGCTCGTTGCTCGGGTCGTACAGAGCGGAGATGCTCAGCCAATAGACCTTCGAGCCCGATCCGCCTTTCGTCGAATCCGCCCGGCTCACTTCGAACCACTGATCCTGCGAGAGCGCGAGGCTGAACAGGAAGCACGTTTGTCCCGCCTCGGTCTTGCTCGCCGCCGGCTCGCTGCCGGAGACGGCCCAGGTCCAATTCGTGCAGTAGGTTTCCCAGACCAGGGCGCCCGGGTGGGCGAAGGTGTCGAAGCTGTACGGATCGGGGTTGGGCACATCCGTCCAGATCCCGATGTGAAACGCTACGGGCATATCCGGCGGCAAATAGGCCTCGGTCCACCCGCCGAACGTGCCCCACCAGTGGACGCCGGTCATAGGCTGCCCTTCCACGGGCTGCCAGTCATCGGCGGCGATTTCGTGCAGGTGAAGGGCCGAAGTGGCCCCGCCGGCCTCAAAGACGTGGGCTTGGCCGTCCGTCGTCGGGGTGGGCGGTTGATTCCAGACCAACTGGGAGGCGCCGGAGACCGTCTTGGGATCGAAGCTCTCGACGATCTGGACGCAATAGTCCTCGACCTCGCCGTCCTCCGCGGGGCCGTAGCTGCTCAGAAGCCCTCGCGTGCTGAATCGGAATCGTGCGAACGTCCAGCCCGAGACGGCGGTCGCCGGGACGGAAAAACTCAGCCGATTGACGCCCCGAGTCAGGGCCCGGTCGACGAAGATCGCGTCCTCGCGGTCGCCGAACCGGCCGTCGGCGTCGAAGTCAATCCAGGCGTTGAGGTATCCGTCCGTGGAGGCGGCGACCTCGAGGGTGGCGTCTTGGCCGACGTGCAGCGACGAGGTGAAGACCACGCCGTCCTCGTCGGCGGTGCCTGCGTCGTCGCCGGTGGCCGTGGCGTTGGGCCGGCCGTTGGACTCAGCGTCCACGGTGCCGCCCAGGAAGATGCCCGGAACAATCGTATGCCGGGCTCCATTGCTGGCCAGCAACGTCCGATAGCCTTCGTCCGGGGCGTCGCCGTAGTCGGTCCCCGCCGACCCGCTCACGGTGCACTCGCTGCACGAGGTGCCGGCGCCCAGCCAGTCCAGCGGAGCCGCACACTCGGACTCCGTGGTCAGGTAGCAGTAGCCCGTCTCATGATTGCAGCAGGCGCCCATCTGCGCCCCCTTGGACTGGCACTCGTGAAACGCCCCGCGATAGATGTACGCGTTGCGGGCCTCGACCTCGATGCAAACCCATTCCGGGTTGTAGTCTTCGATCGTGCAGCTATGGATGGTCTCGGCGCTGCCGGTGACGACTCCGTCCACCGAGTAGACCCGGTCTCTCGACATGTACGTCCCTTCCTCGTTCAGAGTAGGCATGTCCCCCGGCCCCGGCGGATACCCCTGCTTGAGGTCGGACCACGCCTTGGTCGTCCAGCCGAAGTATGCGACCACGTAGGTCGGCTTCGTCGGATCGACCGCCTTGGTGTACACGTGATAGTTCAGATAGCCCTTTCGCGCGGCGTCGTACGGGCCGTTGTAGAACCACATGCGATACACATTGCTCTCGGGGTAATAGGACCAGCCGATGCCGTCGCCCTCGCCCTCGATGAAGTTGCCGCTGCCGTCGACCAGAATCTTGTACCACACACCCGGGAAGGTGGATGGACTCTCATTGTCGTTCTGGCCCCAGGCCGGGGAAAGACAGACCGACAGGACCAGCGTCGCGACGCAGGCGGACAAAACCGTGCGATGTGTCATACCGAATACCCTCTGCATTCAGAATTCTCTCAGGATCGCGGGCATCGAGCGCGCGGTCCGGATCCTCCGACGCGGCGCATCCCGTCGGAGACACCTCGTATCCATCGGCGGGTCCGCAGACCTCCTCCAGTAAAAACCCTCTGTGGCTTGCACTACTCCCCCATCCCTGCGGCCGGGGCATTCCCCGCCCGTTCAGGCCGCAGCGGCGCGACCCGGATCATCCCTCACATCCTCAGTGTGCCTTTTTCCCGGTCCTTCGTCCAGAACAAAACCCGATGCTGATCGCCCGTGGGGGCAGGCCCCTCGTTGTTCTACACATCTTCGGTGGGTCGGACACGCCCGTGGCGGGCGTGTGAGGGAGATTTTCCGCTTTGGCCAGCAGCATGATGCCGGCAGAGCCCGGTTCGGCGGTTTGGACGATCCCGCTGTCTTGGCGTAGTCTCCCTCTTGTCTATCATGCCTCTGGCCCAAAGCGCAAAATCTCGGGGGTCCGGGGGCGGCGCCCCCGCTCTTGGACGCCTTCAACGCCCCGAATTTCGACAGGCCGAAGATGTGTAGAACAGCGAGGGCAAGCCCCCGTGCCTGCCCTGGCCACGTTGACATAGCCCCCGCGGAGGGCAACCACGGGGGGTTGCCCCTACGAGAGCCGCCGGCTTTTGTCGCGAACACGTCACGGCTGGGCGCGAGGCTCGACGCCTAGCAGGTGCCGCACGAAGAAATCCATGCGACGCCGGGCGGCGTAGGGGCTCTCACCGATGCCGTGACCGCCGCCAGGCACGATCAGCAGATCGAAGTCCTTATCCGCCTTGATCAGGGCGTTGACCACCTGCATCGTGGACGACGGATCGACGTTGCGGTCGAGCTCGCCGACAGTCAGCATCAGCTTGCCCTGAAGCCTGGGAGCCAGCGTGACGTTCGATTGTTCTTCATAGTGCGGCCCGACCGGCCAGCCCATCCACAGCTCGTTCCACCAGATCTTGTCCATTCGATTGTCGTGGCAGCCGCAGTCCGCGACGCCGACCTTGTAGAACTCGCCGTGCGTCAGCAGCGCGCCCAGGGCGTTCTGGCCGCCCGCGGAGCCGCCGTAGATGCCGACCCGCGTCAGATCCATGCAGGGATACTTCGCAGCCGCCGCCTTCATCCAGAGAATGCGATCGGGGAAGCCTGCGTCAACGAGGTTCTTGCAGCAGACGTCGTGAAACGCCTTCGAGCGGCACGAGGTGCCCATGCCGTCGATCTGCACGATGATGAAGCTGAGCTCCGCAATGGAGTGATGGCGAACGAGCGTGCCGAACGCCTTGGGAACGAAGGCCCCCTGCGGGCCGGCGTAGATCTCCTCGATCACAGGATAAGAACGCTTCGGATCGAAATTCGAGGGACGAACGATAATGCCGTAGATGTCCGTTGCGCCGTCCCGGCCCTTGGCGACGAATCGTTCGGGCGGCTGCCAGCCGGTCTTGAGCAACGCAGTCCAGTCGGCCTGCTCCAGCGCGACGACCAGACGCCCGTCGGCGGCGCTTCGCAGTTCCGTCGCCGGCGGCTGATCGACGCGGGACCAGCGGTCCAGGAACCATCGGCGATCCGGCGAGAACGTCGCTTCGTGCGTGCCGTCCCCGGCGGTGAGAACGACGAGTCCCGATCCGTCGAAGTTCACGCGGCACAGGTGCACATAGTAGGGATCCTGCTCGGGATGAATGCCGCCGGCCCGAAACCAGATTTGTCGCTTGGCCTCGTCGACGGACTCGACGTCGCGGACCACCCACGGGCCCTTCGTGATCTGGTTCTTCACGCAGCCGGTCGCGGCGTCATACAGATACAGATGGCACCAGCCGTCGCGTTCGGACATCCAGATGATTTCGTTCGTCGCATCCATGTAGTGGCTGAACTGCTTGTCTGCGTAGTCGATGAACGTGCCGCTGTGCTCGTCGACGACGGCCTTCGCCTGGCCGCTCGCTGCGTCCACCGCGACGATCCGCAGCGTCTGGTGGCCTCGCTGGTTGTACAGAAACGTGAACCGGCTCGAATCGGGCGACCACCGGACGTCCGAAATGCTCCAGGGATTGGAGAACAGCTCGTCCGAAAGGGGCGTCTGCCGCTTGTCCGCGACGTCGAACAGATGGGGCTTGGAGACGTCGATCTGGTCGCCCGGCTTGAGATATTCCATTTCGTGCAGCTTCGGCTGCAACTGGTCCCTGGGCGAAGACTCGATCAGGTACACCTTCCGCGTGTCGCCCTTGCGGGTCCGCAGCACGACGAGTTTCTGCGAGTCCGGCGACCAGTGAAACTCCTCGGAGTAGCCGTCCGGCTCGGTTCCGTCGTCGCTCAGGGCGGTCTCGACATTGGAGGCCGACTCCCGTATGTAGACGTTGTGATCCTTGATGAACGCCTGCCACACCCCGTCGGGCGACCGCCCTCTGGATCGAGTCCGCGTCGGCTCCTCCGTTTGGGCCGCCGGACGCACGGCGTCCTTGCTGACGACCGCATCGCCCGCCTCCTCCGTGGCGACGAACACGCCGAGCGTGTCCCCTGCCTTGTTCGTGACCAGCCAGACGTGTCCCGCGAAGGTGTGCTGGCGATGCTGTCCGCCCGCTTCGATCGTGGCGTAGCGCTGCCGCTGGCCTTCTGAATCCACCCAGTGGACGTCTACGGGGCCATCCGTGCGGTTGACGAAGGTGATGGAAGTCTCGCCGCCGGTGCTTCGGCTGGGACGCACCCGCCGGCCCGCAGGCAGCGACATGCCGGCCGGCTCATCCTTCGGAGCCTCGCTCAGCTCGTAGCTTGCGAGATCGCACCGCCAGCGGCGGCTCTCGCACGTGAACGAGAGCTGCGATCCGGAGTCATCGAACGCCAGGCGATCGACGGGCAGTTTATTCGCTTCGATCGTTTTGCCCAGAGCCTTGCCCAGCGAGGCTGCGAGCTTTTCGTGGTCGAAAGCCGGCCCGCGGGTCCCTTTCTCCGCGTCGACGACGACGAACTCCCTCGCATCGCCCGCCAGGTCGTTGCGATACCAGAACCGGCTGTCGCCGGCGAACCAGTGCGGCGTCACGCGGTCTCGAAAGACCGTGTTCGCGGTGGCGTCGCGAAGGCCCGTCGCCCGGTCGTAATCCGACCGCGTTCCCTGAGCCCGAGCTGCGTGCGATACAAAAAGCAATGCAAGGACAGAAAAGGTTGCCTGGAATCGAAGGTGCTCTCTCATGTTTCCATCCACTCTCGAACTGTCGCCATGGACCTCCACCCGGCCGGCCACGGCGGCCGCCGGTGGTCACAGCGTACCATTCCGACAGGGATGGAGCAACCCACGAGTCGGCGTCGAGAGCGAGGGAGAAGATCAGGAACTGCCAGGCGAGCTCAGCCCCTCGATTCCGGAACTCAGGTAGGTCCTGCCTCGGCGGGCGATCCGCATCGCGAGAAGCAGCTCGTCTCCCCCGCCGTCTTTGAGCACGTAGGCCCGGGCTCCCGCCCGCAACATCCGCACCGCGTACATCGCGTAGTCCTGGACAGACAACGCTATCACGATCGTCTGGGGGCGACGCTGGACGATCCGGCGGGTGGCGTCGATGCCGCTGAGGGCGGACATGCCGATATCGATAATGACGACGTCCGGATCCAACTGCTCGACCTGCCGAACGGCGGCATCGCCGCTGGAGACCTCGCCGACCACCTTCACGTCGGTTTCGGATTCCAGGACCTGCATGAGACTTCGCCGCATGGCGGCGTGGTCATCCACAACCAATACGCGCACACTCACAAATCACCCTTCCCCCGTGGGAGTGCCCTCCCTGGCCGACCTCGCAACACGAGCTTCAACGCAGAATCGTTGCCTCAAATCCGCTCTCTTGCGATTGCGATTCTATGACAAGATCAGCAAAGAGGAAAAGTGAGGGAATTCCTTAAAAACATCCTGCCATTTGCCTAGTAATGAATGATGACAAGACATGGGGTTGTGACTGCATCAAGAAGGACGTTCCAGGACGCAATTGCAGGAAGGTTCAACGTGGGCGAGAATTCGAATCGGGAGACGAAAGACGATTTGTTGCAGGTCGTGCTCGACTCTCTGACATATCCGTTTTACGTGATCAACGTGTCGGACTACCGGATCCAACTGGCGAACGCCGCCGCCCGGCGAGCGCACGCCGGCGGCGCCGCCACGTGCCACGCTCTGACGCACCGCCTGGATGTTCCCTGCCATACCGAGGATCATCCCTGCCCATTGGAGATCATCAAGCAGACGGGCCGGCCCACCGTCGTCGAGCACGTTCATTACGACGAGAAGGGATCGCCGAGAAACATGGAAGTCCATGCTTTTCCGATCTTCGACGGAGCCGGCCGGCTGGCCCAGATCATCGAATACTGCGTCGACATCACCGAGCGAAAGCAGGCCGAAGAGACGATGCGCCGCCATCAACTGCTGTCCGAGTACAGCCGGGACGCCATCCTGTTCATCCGGCGGGATGACGGCCGAATCCTGGAGGCGAACCGCGCCGCCCTCAGCGCCTACGGCTACAGCCACGAAGAGTTGCTGGCTCGCACGGTCTACGATCTCCGCGCCGACGAAGCGCCGGCGCAGGCTCTCGACCAGATGATCGCCGCGGAAACACGAGGCCTTCTCTTCGAAACCATCCACCGGCGCAAAGACGGAAGCACGTTCCCCGTGGAGGTCAGTTCTCAGGGGGCGGTGATCGACGACTCTCGCATGCTGATCAGCGTGGTCCGCGACGTCACCGAGCGGAAGCAGGCCGAACAGATCCTGCGCGACGTTCAGGAACGGCTGCGCACGCTGGCCGAGGCGACTTTCGAGGGCATCTGCATCAGCGAAGAGGCAATCATCCGCGACTGCAACGACCAGTTCGCCCGCATGCTCGGTTACGAACGGAACGAGTTGCTCGGCCGGCCCATCGCCGAATTGACGTCTCCCGACGTGCGGGAGCAGGTGCTCGACGGCATCCGCGAGGGCCGGGAGGTCTTCATCGAGCACGAAATGCTGCACAAGAACGGCGCTCGGCGGATCGTCGAGGCGCACGGCCGGACGGTCATGGACAAGGGCCGACCGATCCGCATCACCGTCGCTCGCGACATCACAGAGCGTAAACAGGCCGAGGAAGAACTGCGGCGCAGCGAGGACCGATTCCGCGAGGCCTTCGCCCACGCGCCCATCGGCATGACGATGACGGACCTTCAAGGCCGGTTCCTGCACGTGAACGAGGCTTTCTGCCGGCTCACCGGCTACGATGAACGGGAACTATTGCAGGGCGATCTCACGTTCAAACAACTGACGCACCCCGACGATCTCCAGGACAATCTCGTCGTGATGCAGCAGCTTCTGACGGGCGAGATCCCCGCTTTCTTTTTCGAGAAACGCTATCTGCGCAAAGACGGACAGGTCGTCTGGGTGCAGGTCAGCGCCGGCGTTCGCCGCGATGCGGACGGCCGGCCGTTCCAGATCGTCGCGCTGGTCGAAGACATCACGCCGCGAAGACAGGCCGAGGAGGCCCTGCGCCGGAGCGAGCAACGCTTCAAGAGCACATTCGACAATGCCGCCGTCGGGATCGCCCACGTCGCCATGGACGGGCGGTTCATCCGGTTCAACAATCGGTTCTGCGAGATCGTCGGCCACCCGCGTTCCGAACTCGCCGGCCTGACGGGAAGGGACATCACTCAGGACGACGATTGGCGGGCCGAACAGTCTTACGTGCAGGCCCTTCGAGATGGCCGGGTCGATCACTACTCGATGGAGAAGCGATACGTCCGAGACGATGGCAGCGTCTCCTGGGTCAACCTGACCCGG
>JBDKUU010000954.1:0-15067 GCA_039679525.1 Phycisphaerales bacterium
TCAAGCCCGCCTCCTATCACGGCGATATATGATGAAAGGAAATCCTATGAAGAGAAGTGCGTTGCTGTTCGGATGCGTGGCTCTATGGATCGTGGGTTCGGCCTGCTTCGCCCAGGACAAGCGGGCCCTCATGGGGCTGGAGCTGGATTCCGCTCCGCTGCCCGAACTGTTGACAAAGCACCTGGGCCTGGAGGCCGGGCAGGGCGTCAGGATTCGGAACATCGTCGTCGACAGCCCGGCGGACAAGGCCGGCCTGGAGCGGGACGATCTGATCGTCGCTTTCCAGGGCAAGAAGGTCACCGATGTGGAGCAGGTCGTCGAAGGGGTCCGTGGCGGCAACGTCGGGGATGAGATGTCCCTCGAAGTGATTCACCTCGGCCAGCATAAGACCCTCCAGGTGAAGCTCGAAGCGGCCCGGGAGAATCCGCAACTCAAGTATCCTCCTGAGCCCGAGGCGATGACGACCTGGCGGCCGGGCAAGGTCTTCAGGGTCGGTCCCGGCGGTCGGGAATGGATGGAAGTCCCCTTCGACAAGATGCCGGAATTCAATGTGGATGCGAATGGGTTCATGAAAGAGGTGCACACCTTCCTTCACAGCGACGACGGCGAGAACTACATGATCACCATTGAGGGAGATCCGAAGGACGACAACTCCACCGTGACCGTCGAGTCCGGCACAGAGGAATACCGCACGACGGTGGGCAAGCTCGACGCGATCCCGGAGAAGTACCGTGACCAGGTTCGCGAGGCGGTTGAAAACGCCCGCCACGACAGGAGGAGCGACGTGGGCATCGGCAGGAAGTTCCGTCTGCCCGAGCCGCCTCGGCCGGAAGCATATCGTGAGTTCCTCCGCTCAATCCCCCGGCCGGACATGGAACAGTTGGCCGAACAGAAGGGCCGGGCTTTGGAGAAGATCCAGGAACAGATGGAGCGACTCCAGGAACGGATGCAGGCCCTGGAGGAACGCAACCGCGAGATGCTGGACCGTCTCCTCGACAAGAAGGACGCCCCGAAAGAGAGCGTTCCGAGCCCGGAGAACTCCGCCTCCGTGGAACCCGGCAACGGCCAGTCCATCTGAGACCCGCGAGTACTGGACTTCAGGGACCGACCCGTCGAAGGGCCGGTCCCTGTTTCTCTTCGTATGCCGTCCATGAGGCCCGTAGCGTCTGTGCGGTCCGCTTCTTTCATTTCCTTCGTTTTCTCACTCCGATCGTCGGACTCGCTCCTGGTTCCGACTTCGTCACGGAATCGCATCGCCGATGTCCCCATGTCAATTTTGGATTGACAAAGTCCTGCTTAGAAGGTATACTGCAGGTCTGCAATGGATCGCTGCGGGGTGGCTCTATCATGGCCTTCTTCGATCCTCGAGAGGTGGGTGAGTTTGGTGAAAACCATAGCGACGGTCAATCAAAAAGGCGGTTGCGGCAAGACGACCACCGCCATCAACCTGTCGGCCGCCCTGGCGGAGATGGGCAAACGCGTTCTGGTGATCGATCTCGATCCCCAAGCTCACGCCACGATCGGACTCGGCCGCGACCCCAACTCCTTTCCGCGAACGATCTATGATGTGCTGACCAGGCGCAGTGTTCCCTTATCGGACGTGATCGTCCGCGCGGGGATGGATCGCCTGGACCTGGCGCCCTGCAACGTGCTGCTGGCCGGCGCGGAACTGGGGCTGGCGAGCGTATCCGGCAAAGAGCTGCTCCTCGGCTCCGCGCTTCGCGCCGTCCGGGATGTGTACGAAGTCTGCGTGATCGACTGCCCGCCTTCGCTGGGCATTCTGACGCTCAACGCCCTGGTCGCCAGCACGGATCTCGTCGTGCCGGTCCAGGTTCATTACTACGCTCTCGAGGGGCTTCGCCGCCTGCTCGACACCGTCGGCATCATGCGGCAGTGGTTTCACCCGTGCTCCGTCGAGAACATCGGCCTGCTTCTGACGTTCGTCGAAGAGCGGACCACGTTCAGCCGGCAGGTGCAGCAGCAGATGCGGAGCGTCTTCGGCGATCTGGTCTTCGAAACGGTGATTCACCGCAACGTTCGGCTGGCCGAGGCTCCCAGCGCCGGCGAACCCGTCCTGCGATACGCACCTCACAGCAAGGCCGCGACCGACTATCGGGCTCTGGCGGCCGAGATTCTCCAGGTCGCTCCGCAAGCCGCCGAACCCGCGGAGGAGCGCATTCGGCGGGGCATGCAAAAGCAGGTCAGCGCGATCTTCCAGGGCGCGTGGATCCCCAAACGGCAGCGGTCGCACAACCCCATCGGGCCCATGCCTCCGTTCCCTGTGGAATCCACGTGACCGGCCCGGCCTGATCCTTCTCCAGAGTTCTCTCGCAATCCGATTGCGGATTCTCCCGGCGAAAATTTCCGGCCTGCGTCGGATTCCCCGAACCATCCCCTCCATGTAGTAGTAAATACTATGTAAATCCTCTCACGAGGTACGAGAGTGGGGGGAGTTTCGGTCTTTGACAATGGGTTGGGCTCTGGCGCCGGAATGCTGGCTCGAAAATCCAGTACTCACACCTCTTCTTACTCTCACTCACAGGTCTCTTTTGAGCACGCATGTCCGGCGCCCGCCCGCTCTGTCAAAGAGAGGAGATGAATCCGCCCGGCTCGAGCAACACGAACGTCCTTTCGCCGGAGGCGATCCAAACGATGGCAACGCGGCGATGTGCTTGCCCTCGAACAACGTGCACAACGGCTACTTCGGCACCGTCTACTAGACGCCGGCCCCCGATCCGGATTCTGATCCCCAGCCGGAGCCCGCGACCGTACCGGCTCCGATGTCGATTCTGCTGGCCGGCCTCGGCTCCGGCCTCGTCGGCTGCTGCGGCGCAGCAACGCCGTCTGATCGCAGACCACAAGTTCCGAGAGTCGAATCTCTTTCCGGGTGACACGCGCAGTCAAGTGACTGTCTGTGTCACCCGGTTTGTTCTTGGTTCTTCACGGAAATGGGGGAACGGATGGATACGGATTCCGGCGCTTCGCGTCGGGGGTTTGACGCTTTGGGCCACCAGCGTGAGAGCGGTGCCGCACGCCCCTATGCACCGTCCGGTCCCGCAGGCGAACGCTTCGCTCTCGCATCAAGCCGGAGGCCGCAATGCGAAGGACTTCCCCCGCACGATCGCTTCGGGTGTGCCCCTCCTCCGATGGTCTCCGAGATTCTGTGATGAGCCTCTGTTCTTGGAAGGACGCTGGCAGGGGGACGCGCCTTGACTGACGGGGAGTTTGCCGGGATGATAGACGGCGGCCGGCGACGTGTACAACCAGAAGCCGGTGGTCCATGGCTTGCGAAGGAGCTTCGTCATGAGCACACGCATCTCGCGACATCTCGCAGCGTCCGCGATTCTCACAGGAGTTCTTCTGGCGTCGTCGATCGGTCCCACGTCCGCCGGCGAGCCGAACCGGCCCGGGACTGAGCAGACGGCGTCGACAAAGAAGCCGCAGGTCAAGAAGCGGAGTCACGTGAAGATCGCGACGCTGGGCCCGCGGTCGCCGGCGGTCGATGCGAAGGCCGAGCCTCAGGCGATCGTGGCGCAGATGATCGCCCACTGGCAGCGGGAGTTCTCTCAGGTGCTGCCGGACCGGCCCGACCTGATCGTCGTGCCCGAGGCCTGCGACCGGCCCGCCGGGCTGTCGCGGGAGAAAGTGCTTGAGTACTATCGCGTGCGAAAAGACCAGATCCGCGACTTCTTCGCCAAGGTGGCCGCCGAGAACCGCTGCTACATCGTCTACTCGGCCGCGAGGGAGATGCCCGACGGCACGTGGCGCAACTCCAGCGTCCTCATCGATCGCGAAGGCAAGGTCATGGGCGCCTACAACAAGAACCACGTGGTCATCGAGGAGACGACGGAGTCCGGCATCCTCTGCGGGCGCGACGCCCCGGTTTTCGAGTGCGACTTCGGGCGGGTGGCGTTCGCCATCTGTTTCCACCTGAACTTCGACGAGCTGCGTCTGAAGTACGTCCAGGCCAAGCCCGATCTGATCGTGTTCTCCTCCATGTATCACGGCGGCCTGATGCAGGCGTACTGGGCCTATTCCTGCCGGGCCCATTTCGTGGGGGCCATCAACGGCCTGCCCTGCGAGATCCGCAATCCCCAGGGCGAGGTCCTCGCATCGAGCACGAACTACTTTGACTACGCGGTCGCCGACGTCAACCTCGACTGCCGGCTGGCCCACCTGGACTACAACTGGTCGCGGCTTCGCGAACTGAAGAACAGGTACGGCCCCAAAGTCACCATCACCGATCCGGGGTTCCTCGGGTCCGTGCTGATCTCGAGCGAGGACGAGGCCGTCTCTGTCGACGACATGATCGCGGAATTTCACATCGAACTGCTCGACGATTACATGGCCCGCGCCTTGGCCCACCGCCACGCGCCTGGGAACATGGAGTAGGACGCGGCAGTCGCGGCCTGCGAACTGTTATCGGTCCTGTGACGATCGAGCGGTTCTCGGACGCTCGCCCAGGACCGAAAGCCGTTATTTCGCCTCGCGATATTCGATTCTCAGACCATCAAAAACTTAAGCGGGTCCCGCCGAGAACCGATAAACCCCAGGAATGGATTGCGCACGCTTGATCACTTGCGTTCGGGGGAGTGTCCGCGGAGCGGGATTGTCGCTCCTGGCCGCGGCCGTCAGCGTCGGTCTGGCCGGATGCAGCAACAAGGTCCTCGACCCCACGCAGATCGGTCGATTCCGCCCGACGCCCGCGGTGGATGTCATTCTGGATTCGCTGGGCGTGGCGGAAGAGCCTACCGTCGCGTGGGAGACCGCTGAGGAGCCCCGGCCGGAAGACATCCGGTCCGAGAAGGGCGACTACATCCTGCAGCCGGGGGACATCGTCCGCATCTCCATCTTCGAATTGCTCCAGGAGGGCGTCGCTCTCATCAATGACTACACCATCACGGAGAGCGGAAAGGTCTCGATCCCCGAGGTCGGCAACATTCAGGCCGCAGGGCTCACGGAGAGCCGGCTCGAGGAAGAAATCCGCAAGGCTCTCACGCCCAATATTCTCCGCAGTCCCTCCGTTACAGCCATGCTGATCAGCTCGCAGCAGCGGGCCTATTCCATTCTCGGAAACGCCGTGCCGGAGCCCGGCCGCTATCCCATTCCGCGATACGACTACCGTCTGACGGATGCCCTGGCGACCGCCCAGACGCAGATGCAGTACAACGTGAGTTACGTCTACGTTTCGCGGCGAGAAGGGGCGGGCGGAGAACGGCCTGCGAGGAAGCAGACGACTCCGGGACGCGTCCCCGAGCTGGAGATGATACAGCCCGGCTCGTCCGGCGATCAATCGCTGCCGACCATTTCGGGGGATTCCCCGACGTCCAAGAGAGACATTCCGGAACCTTCCGAGCCGGCCCAGAAATTCGAGAGCGAGCGGGAGATGCTCGACCTGATCTCGCCCCAGGCGGCGGCCTGGCCCAGGAGCGACAAGGTCATGGGCGCTCCGACGGGGGCCCCGCAGCCGAACGGAGAAGTGACCGCTTCGATGCTGCCGGGCGGATTCCGCGTACTGGTGCCGATGCCGTCGCAGGGGGCCCGCCGAACGGCGCCCGAGGGCATCGTGCAGTCGCCGGCTGAGTTCGGGCCGGGCTTCTTCGCCACTGCCCAGGTCTCCGGCTCGGACTCCAAGGCCGCTCCGCGAATGGAGTGGATCTACGACGGAACCCAGTGGAAGCAGGTCCCGGCCAAGAACGGAGCCGCTCCCGCCGTCCAGCCTCCGGCCCGGCAGACGCCGGTGCAACCTCAGGCTCAAACGCCTGCTCCGCAGACGCAAACACAGACGGGTCCTCAGTCGGAGTGGGTCCTCCGCAATGGCCAGTGGGTGCAGGTGCCTCGCGGACAGTCACAGCCCCAGACCCAGTCTCAGCCGCAGTCACGGCCTCAACCGCAGGCGCCGCCTCTGTCCTCAAAACCCCCGGTGGTCGCGACGCCTGGATCGCCTGCAATTCCGCGGGTCAATACGACGCTGCCGAACGATCTGGATTGGGAAGCCGCCTCGCAGACTCGCTTGATCCGCATCCCGGCCGACAAGCTGCTGGCCGGCGACGCCCGCTACAACATCGTCATCAAACCTGGCGACACGATCCATGTTCCGGTTGATCTGATCGGCGAGTTCTTTATAATGGGCAACGTCAACAAGACCGGCGTGATCAATCTGACGGGCCGGCCGATGACGCTGATGATGGCGATCGCCGCGGCGGGCGGGCTTGGGCCGCTGGCGATGCCCCGGCGCGTCGAGGTGACCAGACGGATCGGCACCAAGCAGCAAGAGGTCGTCATGGTCGATCTCGACAAGATCGCCAAGGGCGAGCAGCCCGATTTCTTTATCAAGCCGAACGATCTGATCAACGTCGGGACCGACGGGACGGCGCGATGGCGCGCCGTGCTGCGGAACGCGTTCCGGGCCACCTACGGGTTCGGCTTCGTGTACGACCGGAACTTCGCCGATGCGGACTACGGAACGGGATTCCCGAACTGGTTCTGACGGGAAGTTTCAAGTTTGAAGCGTCAGGTTTCAAGGGTCGCCTCTCTCCCTTCGAACTTGACGCTTGAGACTTCCAGCTTCCTCGGAGATGCGGGGGCATGACTCAGATGGCTGATTCTTCACAGGCCGCAGGACAGGATGTCGGTGCGTCTGGGCCGGATCGAGCGTGGAGTCAGCTCGGGCTGCACACCTGGCTGAAGATCCTCGTGGTAGCGGGCCTGCTGGGCGTTCTCTTCCGCACGGAGATCGGGGAGATGGTTCATCTGTGGCTCACCGATCCGAGCTGGTCGCACGGCTTTCTCATTCCTCTGTTCAGCCTGTACTTCGTCAACCAGAAGCGGCGGGAGATCCTCGGCCTGGAGTACGTGCGGGATCCGCTGCTCGAACTGTTGGCGGGCCGGCGGCCGCAGCGGCTGCTTTCGAACCAGACTCGCGCGAATTACTTCGGATTGCTGCTTCTGCTGATGATCCTGGCCTTCTACGTCTTCAACGTCGTGAGTCCTGCGGGGTACGCCTATCTGCGCCCGATCTCGATGATCGCGGCGGCGGGGGCGGTCGTCCTGTTCCTGGGCGGATGGCGGCTGGTTCGCTACACCTGGCTGCCGATCGCGTTCTTCGTGTTCGCGATTCCGCTGCCCCGGCGGTACTACTTCGGCCTGACGATGCCCATGCGGCAGCTTGCGGCCTCGGTCTCGACGGCGCTGATGAACCTGGTCCCCGAGTTGAAAGCCACGGCCAGCGGCGCGGTCATCGACGTCGTGTACAGGGGACAGCGTCTGGAGCCCTCGCTGGACGTCGAGGACGCGTGCAGCGGGATGCGTCTGCTGATGGCCTTTCTGGCCCTGGGCGTGGCCATGGCCTATCTGCACGAGCGGCCCCTGTGGCAGCGAATCATCCTGTTGATCAGCACCGTGCCCATCGCGATCTTCTGCAACATCGTCCGCGTGACCGTCACGGGATTTCTCTATGTTCTCGTCGGGCAGCAATACGCACAGGGGATCTATCACGATCTGCTCGGCCTGGCAATGTTGCCTCTGGCGTTCGGCCTGTACGGGCTGCTCGCGTGGTTCATGGCCAGCCTGTTCATCGATGAGGAAGCCGAGAGTCGCGAGGACGTGATTGTGAGGAGACGGCCCCATCATGGATAGATCGCGTCCTCACATCACGGCTTACCTGCAGCCCGCATTCGTTCTGTGTGCGGCGGTGCTGGCCCTGGCGATGGCGGGGATGTCCGTCGCCACGCGGAAGCTGGGCCTGTACTTGGAAAAAGAGCCGCTGCCGCTGAAGAAATCGCTCGACGCTCTCGACGCCGGGGGGCTCTCGCCGTACCGCGTCACGGCCCGGCAGAAGATCGAGAACGCGGACGTCGTCGAATCTCTCGAAACGCAGGACTACATTCAGTGGGTCCTGGAGGACCCGTGCCAGCCCGCCCGCAGTCCCGTGAGGAAGGTGCTCGTGTTCGTCACGTACTATCGACTGCCGGACCGCGTGCCCCACGTGCCGGAGGACTGCTACACCGGAGGCGGCTACCAGCGTTTGAACACGGACGCCGTCAGTTTTCAGATCGGGCGGGGCGACAGCCGGCGGGCCGTTCCCGGGCGGTATCTGCGATTCACCAGGAAGACCGGCGACATTACGCTGGCCCCGCAGCAGTTCCCGGTCCTGTATCTGTTCCGCGTCAACGGCGAGTACGCGGGGAGCCGGGACGATGCCCGCATGGCTCTGAACAAGGGCATTTTTCACAAGCATTCGTATTTCTGCAAGGTCGAGCTGGTCTTCAATCAGTCGTTCGCCGCTCCCACAAAGGAAGAGGCGGTGGCGGCGGGGGAGAAGCTCTTGACGCTGCTGTTGCCCATTCTGGAGCGGGAGCACTGGCCGGACTGGGAGTAAGGAGATCGTCGGTCGAGTCGGGGCCGTTGCCACGGGTCTCGAGGAAGCCGGGAAAGGGGATTTCGGATGGCGAGAAGACGCCTGAACAAAAAGGTCGCTCTGATGGGCACCACGGTGCTCCTGCTGCTGGTGATGATGGTGGTGTTCGTCTTCCTGCGGCTCAATCGCGACCCTGCGCCGCTGATCGTCGATGGCGACGCCGCCTGGGCTGCGAAGGACTACCCGACAGCCCGGGAGAACTACGCGAAGGCCTACACTCTGGTCGAGTCCCCCGAAACGAAGGTCGATCTATTGTTCAAGCTGTGCGACGTGTACAGGGAGATGAACCAGTGGGACAAGGTCGTGGCATGCTGGGAGGCGATCGTCACGACAGATCCTCAGAACGTCAAGGCCCATCTCGGGCGGCTGAAATATGCCTATGTCCTGGCCGACAGCCTGGGCATTGCCGGCCGGGGCGTCAGCGGATACTGGGAGGAGGTTCTCACGCGGGCCCGCAAGACCCTCGATGTCGTCAAGGCGGCGGGCCTGCTGGAGGCATCGCGGGCCCAATGGGAGCCATCCTTCGGAGCGGTGAAGGATCGAGGATGGAGCAGCGGCGCGGCGGTCCTCGGGCCGCATTTGCATTTCGTCAAGGGACGGGCCGCGATGGAACTGGCGGGCATGGGGGCCGTCCCCTCGCCCGGCGAGTTGCTTCAGGAGGCCCAGGCCGATCTGGAAGAGGCCAGGAAGCTCGATGCGAAGAACCCCCAGGTGTACTATTACCTGTCGCAGGTCTTCGTCACGCGAAGCAAGATCGCCGCATCTGTCGGCAACCGCGCCGAGCAGGCCCAGGCCGAGAAACAGGCGGACGAGACTCTGGCTGAAGGACTGCAAGCGGCGGGCGATTCCCCCGAGGCTCACACCCACTCGCTGGCCCGAAAGCTCGCGGTCATGCAGCGGGGAACGATCGCCGAAGCGAGGGAACAGATGAAGGGGTTGGAATCGGAGTACGATTCCCTGACTCAGCGATTCGCATCCAGTCCTCAGGCCTATGCGGCCGAGGCCCAGTTCCTTTCATTCTTCACGACGTACCTGGACGCGGCCTCGGCCCGGGACAAGCTCGACAAGGCGATCGCCGCCGCCCAGAAGGCCGGCTCGCTCGACCCCGACAGCGCCGAGTACGCAGTCCTCGCGGCCGGCTACCAATACAGGAAAGCATCCATCTACATGGATTCGGCTGCCCAGCAGGCCGCGATCGATCTCGCGGATAGAGCGCTTCAGTTGGCGGACGCCCAGGATACGCCCGGCCCGACGCAGACGGCTCGACAGATCAACCGCTTGTCGCTCTGCAGGTTGCTGGCCCGAGGTTGCGTGGAGCGGGTCCTTTCGTTGCCTGCTTCAGATCCGGCGAAAGAGAAGTTGCTGGCGCGGGCCGAGGAGGCGGTGCGCCAGATCGGGCAGATCCAGGGCGGCAGCGAGAATCCCGACGCTCTCAAGTGGCAAGGCATGCTGGACCTGGCCAGGGGGCAAACGAACAAAGCGGTGACGAGTCTCTACGCGGCCTATGAACAGAACAAGGCGGCCAACTCGCCCGAGCAACGGGATCCGTACCTCGCCATGACGTTGGCCTCGATCTTCAAAGACACCTCGGAGACCGGCGCGGTCATCGACTTCCTGGGCACCGCGTTGACCTCGGGAATCATCCACACGAAGCCCGAAGCCCTCCTGGACTACGGCGATGCGCTGCTGTCGGCTGGTTCCTGCGAGGGAACGATCGGCGCCGTCACGTCGTTTTAGGAGCGGTTCGGAGCCAACTACCGCAGCCGTGTCCTTCGGATCAAGGCTTTAATCGCCGGGGGGAACGTTGCGGAGGCTGAACAAGCCATTTCGAAGCTCACGCCCGACGGGGCCGAGGCCCTTTCGTTGAATCTGGACCTGGTCCGGGCCAAGACCACGCAGTTGTTCGCCGCCATGCACCAGGGGCAGGCCGCTTCCGTGTTGCCTGTCGCCCAGCCGGCCGGCCAGGAGCAATCCGATTCGGAGAACAAGCTGCGCGACGGCTATCGTCGCGAGGCGGACCTCACGCGGCAATTGGCGGCGAAGGACCCCAACGCGGTCGGTGAGCGGAATCTCGTGAGGCTTTGCGAATCGCTGATCGAGCTGGGGGACATCGGCACGGCCGGGGCTGTTGTCGATGCTTATCTCACGCGGTTGCCGGACAGTCCCGGTGCTTTATTCTATCGCGGACTGTTGTCGGAGCCCGCCCCGCGAAGTTGTCCCCAAGCCAAACGGGCGGAGATCCAAAGACGGGCTTTCGACGCCATTCGCGATCCGACTCGTCGAGCCCTGGAACTGGGTCTGTTCTACCGTCAGACCGAGCAACTGGACAAGGCGGCAGCACAGTGGCAAAGCGTGCTCGACGCCACGGCCTCGCAGAAGACTCACGACACGCCCGGCTATCTGAGGATTCGTGACATCAGTCCTCGCCAGGTCGCCGCCGGCTACCTCTTCGACCTGGCCCGCCAACGAGAGGACTGGAAGCTCGCCGAGGAGATCGTCGATCTGGCGAAAAAGGAGAACCTGGACGACTGCGACGGCTATCTTTACGCGGCTCGCCTGGCTTTCGCCCGACAGCAGTACGACACGGCGTTAACTTGCCTGGACACGTGTCTGAAGCTGCGACCGATCTTCTCCTATGGCTACATGCTCCGGGGCAACGTCAAGGCGGCCCTCGGTCGGGAGCAGGAGTCCGTCGATGACATTCGGGAAGCGTCTCGGCTCAATCCCATGGACCCGATGGTCGCCGAGTCGCTCGCCAACGCCCTGTACGTGCGTAACAACAAGCTGGGGACCAGCGTCTCATCCGAGCAGCAGGCGGAGGTCAAGCAGGCTCTGGAGCGGGCCATTCATCTGAATCCGCGGGACGTGAACCTGCTCTCCGTGTACGCGGAACTCGTAGGGGACAGCGATCCGATGAAAGCGATCGCAATTCGCCAAACGATCCAGGCCAACGCCCCGACTTTGCAGAACGCGGCGATGCTGGGGCGACTGGCGACCCAACTCGCCCAGAAAGAGACCGACGAGCAGAGACAGAAGGCGTTCTTCGCGATCGCGGGGACCGCGTTCGAGCAGGGTCGCAAGATGAATCCGAGCGATCAGTTCCTGCTCGACAACTACGCGGCTTACTTCCGTGCCGTGGGACAGAACGACAAAGCCCGGCAGTTGCTGGTCGAATCGAACGACAGCCGGCTCCTGTGGCGGCACTATTTCCGAGTCCGTGATTTCGCCGAGGCCGGCCGTCTGCTCGCGAAGATGTACGCCGAGGATTCGAGTCGCCTGGACGCCCTCAAGGGATTGCTCCTGGTCGCGGAAGAGACCGGCGACCGGCAGGGCGTGAAGAAGCACTCCGAAGAACTGATCTCGCTCGAAGACAACGCGGTCAATCGTCTCGCCCAGTTGCGGGCGTATCTCAACGCCGGGCTCGTGAGCGAGGCCGAACAGAAACTCAAGAGCTTCAAGGAGAAGTATCCCAACGAGTCCAACGCCACGCTGCTGGAGGCCCAGGTGGCCAAGAGGCAGGGGCAACTCAAACGAGCGATGGAACTGATCAATCGCGGTCTCGAAACCGATCCTCGCAATGCGGCGGCCTGGCAGCTTCGCGGCGAGATTTCTCTGCTGATGGGCGACGAGGATCAGGCGATTCTCGACTTTCGCAAAAGCTGCACGATCGAGGATAGTCCGTCGGCGACGATCGGCCTGGCCAAGGCGTATCTCTGGTCCGGCCGCAACGACGAAGCCATCGCCGAGTTGAAGCGTGCCGCCGGACAGCCCCAGGCGCCTCTG
This sequence comes from Phycisphaerales bacterium, assembly GCA_039679525.1. GTDB lineage: Bacteria > Planctomycetota > Phycisphaerae > Sedimentisphaerales > Anaerobacaceae > PLanc-01. The sequence continues at coordinate 12,203 of JBDKUU010000954.1, forward strand.
GAGGCCAGGACTCTGTTGGAAGCCGCCTATCGGAAACTCGGAAGAACCGACGCTCTCAAACAACTCTACGCCGATGCCCTGGCCGAGTCGCCGGACAGCGTCTTCTGGCTGAATCGGGCCGGAACGTTTGCGCTGGATCAGGGACAACCCGATCAGGCACAGGAGTCGTTCCGGAAGGCTCTGGAGCTTCGTCGGCGCAGTTCCGTGGGAGAGGGAGCGGCCCAGGCGTCGCCCGATGCGGAGTATTCCGCCGCCCTGGATGGGTACTTGCGATCGCTCATTCTGGGGGCAGGGGACGTCGCGGCGGGCAGCCCGAAACCGGAGCGTCTGGATCGCGTTTTCCAGGAAGGGGGCAAATACGCGGATACGCCGTACGCGCCGGTGGCCTTCTTCCGCATGGCGGAGGCGAAGAAGAAGCTGGGCGACTTGAACGCCGCGAGGGATCTCGGTCGAAAGGCGGCCGACAAGGCCTGGACCAACCCGCGACTGGCCGTCGAGGTTCTGCTCCGCATTTACATGCTCCTGGGCGAGGAGGAGGCGTCGACGTACTGCCGCCAGCGACTTGCGACGGAGCCGGACTCTCTGGCCGCCCACTTCGTCCTGTTCAATCTGGCCCTGATGCGGGACAAGTACGGCGAGGCCGCCGAGTCGATCGACAAGTGCATTCGGCTTTCGGAGGCCGACGCAGCCGCGTGCGTCGAGTACACGGTTCGCAAGGCCGACATGCTGACCATCGCCTACAAGGAAACATCCGATAAAAGCTACCTTCAACAGGCCATCGCGGCCTATGAAAGTCTGTTGGCGAAAATGCCGAAGAACAGCAGTGTTTTGAACAACTTGGCTTATATGCTGGCGCAGAGCGATCAGAGACTCGACGAGGCCCTGGGGTACGCCAGGACGGCGGTGGAGCAGAACCCCGAAGTGGCCGGTCACCAGGACACCTACGCCTACGTGCTGTACAAGAACGGCAGGCACGCGGAGGCGGCCGAGGCCCTGGCGGCTGCGATCCAGCAATACGAGGCCGACGGAGCGGTCCCGGCGGACGTGTACGAGCATCTGGGCATGGTCAACGAGGCGCTGGGGCAGAAGGATAAGGCCCGGGCTGCCTATCGTCGTGCGCTGCAAGCGGCCGGCGACGGAGCGCCCGACGGTGTCAAACAAAGGATCAACGCCGCGATCCAGCGGTTGCAGTAGGGGCTTGTGACATGGTGAAGAGAAATCCGACGGCCGGGGGCGGGACGCCGAGATCTCCCGGGGCCCGGGACGCCTCCGAGGCGGCCTTGACCCCGCGAGAAGTGCTGGGCATGCTGCGCCGGCACCTCTGGCTGATCCTCTTCATGACGATCCTCGGCGGCGCGGTCGGGGGCGGCGGCTGGTTCCTCGTCCGTCGTTTCGCGCCTCTCTACAGGGCCGAGACCGTGATCAAGGTCTTGCCTCCCATCCAGACCGACCCCATGGAGATCGTCTCGTCCCAGGTTCAGCAGGAGATTCAGTACGGCCACCGCGTGTCGCTGGCCAACCTGATGAAGAGCCAGAGCAGCCTGCAGAAGCTGTGCCAACGGGAGGCCGTTCAGTCAACGAAATGGTATCGTCAGACTATCAAGTGCAGAGCCGGAGCGGTGGCCGCGGTGCGATGTCTGGAGAAGAACCTCAGCGCGTATCCGCATCGCGAGGCCGAGCATATCGTGGTCTCGATGTCGTGCGGCCTTCCGAGGGAAGCGGCCCTGATCGTCAATGAGATGGCCGGGCTGTTCGTAAAGGAACACGGCGACGTCGAGAGGCAGGACGTTGCCGACAAGCTCGTCGAGCTGACCGCTCGCCAGACTGAAATCGAGAAGGATCTGCTCACCAGCGAGGAAGCCCTGGACCAGATTCGCCGGGAGAGCGGAATCACCGATTTGGAGATCCCCACGAGCGGACGGTACTTTCAGAACACGATCACGATCCGCTTGAACGACCTCGAGCTGCAAAAGAACGAATTGGATCTGGCGGTCGGCCAGCTCAGGACCGACATCGAGAATCTCAGCCGCCTGGCGGAAGGGCCGGTCAACGAGCAGATCGCCTACGCGATCGAGCGGGACCCGGTGATGCTGGCGCTGGCGCAGCAGATCGCGCTGATCGAGGCGCAGTTGTCGGGCCGGCTCTCGCGGTTCGGCGAAGGACATCGCAGCGTCAAGCAGCTCCAGGACACCATCCAGGAGCTTCAGTCCAAGAGGGACGTGCGAAAGACGGAGATCGCGGAGCAGACCCGCCGGGCGAATCTCAAGAACGCCCAGGACAGCCTTCGCGTGTTCGAGGGACGCCTGGCGGAGCTGGAACGCATGCGGGAAGCCGCCTTGGCTCAGCAGACCGCCTTGGACGACGCCCGCGCCAAGTACGGGCGGCAAATGAAGATCCGCGACGAGCGCATCGAGACGCTCAATCAGGTCAAGGCGCAGATCGAGAAACTCCGCATCATGGTCAAGGACCCGGACACGCCCAAGGTTCAACTGCTGGGGTTGGCCCCGGAGCCGTTGGAGATGGTGATCTCCCGCAACCTGCTGTTGTGGGGGCCCGGCGGCACCATGCTGGGGATGATGTTCGGCGTCGCGCTGGCCATCCTCGTCGAGATGCTCAACGACCTGGTGCGCACCCCGAGCGACATCCGGCGGTTCCTGCATATCCCGCTTCTGGGCATCATCCCGGACGCCGGCGAGGATCGCGCGGTGGATGACGTGGATCTGTCCCATGTCGTGGACGAAGCGCCGCACTCGCTGATCGGGGAATGCTATCGTCGATGCCGGACGAATCTCGACCTGTCCACCGAGGAGGGATTCAAGACGCTGCTGGTCGCCAGCGGGCAGCCCGGAGACGGCAAGACCTCCG
>JBDKUU010000955.1:0-1514 GCA_039679525.1 Phycisphaerales bacterium
GACCTGGCACGGGGTAACCACGCCATTCGGGAGAGGAATGATTTGCAGGTTCATGGGAGCCCCCAAAGGGGCCGGGAGGCCGAAGCCTCCCGGCAGTTTCAGGACTAGGCGATATTGCCGATGTTGCGGATCTTCAGGAGGAGATAGCCCGCGCCCTCGCTGAAGGTGGTCACCGCGGAGCCCGTGAGCTTGATCTTGCTGGCCGCATTCCCGAAGACTCGGGAGGTGGGAGTCGAGCCAGCAGTCACGACGCCCTTGGCCTTGGTGCCAGAGACGGTCACAGCGCAGCCAGGAACGGCTACCGCGTCGATGTAGGGCGTGATCGTCGCGGCCTTGGCGGCGGTGGTGATGGGCGTCACGCAGACGAAATCGAGGCCAACGATTTCGAAGTTGAAGCCAGGAACCCAGTCAGTGAGTTCATCCCCGGCCACGATTGCGGACATGGCGTAGATGGGGATGGTGATCGGAACCACGTTAGGGGCCGATCCCTGGATCACGGAAGTTGCGTAGGGAGTGGAAGCCATTGTCTGTATCTCCTATGGAATGGGTTAGCCCTGGACCCGACAGCCGAACTTGTCGCGGAGGACAGCCCAGCCGCAGAGCACATCGAGGCGGAATAGAAGGTCATCGTTCACGCCGTCCCAGTAGCGGGAAAGGCGGATGGAGAGGCCCAGATCCTTGTCCCGGACGCGCCTCTGGAGGTCGCTGGAGGTGGTCATGGGCAGATCGGAGGCCACGAACGCCAACGCATCACGGTGGATGACGAGGTTGGCCGGGGAGGTCTTGGCGCTGTAGGTCGCAGCAGCGCCAAAGATCGTCACAGCGGCGGTGGTGAGCGGCAGGGCCGTCACGTTCTGTTTGGGGCCGGACGCGGCGGTATAGATCGGGGGATCGATCGGCAAGGCGGCCATGGCGTTGGAGGTCGCTGCGTAGTCGGCAGTCACGCGGAACTGCATAAGCTGGCCGGTGCTCTGCTTGGAAACGGGGTTCACCGCGTAGACGCCCGCGATAGTGATGATGTCGCCCTTCTTCAGGGAGTCCGTCGCACCGCCCCAGGAGTTGATGGCCAGGGTGGTTGCCCCCTCGGTCGTGGCCCCGTTCATCGCGGGGGTTCCGCTGAAGGTGCCGACCGTGTGCATGGGCACGTTCTGAGACATGATGAACTTCATGCCGGCCGATTCGCCCATGACGCCCTTCTTGTACTGCTTGGCGATCTCGGAGGAATCCTGCATCAGGCCCTTGAGCCCGTTGACCATCGAGGACTGCGTGCGAGGAGACAGGAATGCGTAGATTTCGTCATCCACCGGGCAGGCGAACTCTGCCATGTTCGCGGCGGCGTCCAGGAAGTACTGGAGGTCGGTCGGCTTGGTGCCGGGGGTGCCGGTGGAGCTGGAGAACTGGTTGTAGAGGTTGAAGCCGTCCGCCTCCATCTGGTTGACCAGGGAGGCCATCTGGGGGCCGAGAACGGAACGCTCGAATTCGGGCGCATCCTCGACGTTCAGGGCCAGTTCCTT
>JBDKUU010000956.1:0-2284 GCA_039679525.1 Phycisphaerales bacterium
TGTTCCTCGTGGCCCTGATCGCGAGGATTCTGACGTGACCACTTCGGCCCGCTCTCGGGATCTCCCTCCATACCCCCACCCGGGGGCGGGCCGTTCAATTCACGGGGCCGCGTCTGCGATCGAAAAGGCTTGTCATGTGGCGTGGCTGGCCTGGCTCGGCGATCTGCGGCGGCCCCACTACTCAGGCCGGGGGCGGCTGCCCTGCCCCCCCACGGACACCACTCACTCCGTCCCCGGCCGTTAAGGAGCAGTCGTGATCGTGAGACCGCTGCACAACACGCGCGTGCTGTACCAGACCCCGCAGGACGAAGAGTCCGGAATCCCTGAGCCGGCAATCGTGCTGTACATGGACTCCACGCCGATCATCTGCATGTCGCAGGAAGGCCGAGATATCAATCTGAATCCCGAGAGCGTGCCGGAGCTCGTGAAGGTCCTCAAGGATCTGGCGAAGGAGGCCACGGCATGAGCGAATTAACCATACACGAGGTCGGCGACAGAACGCTCGGCCACGTCACGGGGAAGCTGGATCCGAAGATCGTCTGCGCGACGCAGCGCATCGCCTCGGCAGACCGTGACGCGCGGGTCGTCGAGGCAGACCGCACGCTTGCCCGCGCGCAGAGCGAAATCGTCGAGGCCCGCCGCGCGTTGCAGGTTGTCCGCACCGGCAAGGGCGGGCAGACCTACGTCGCCACGAGGATGCACTCGGCTCACTCGCTGATCGGCCAGGCCGACGCGCTGGTCGATCAGGCGATGGGCACCTGAGGAGATTCCGAGGATGGAGCCGCGCGCCTGCACAAGCACGCTCGACGATCCGCTCACCGAGTATGAGCGAAGCATCGGCGTGCCTGAGCGGTGCCGGCAGGTCTTCCGCGTGCTCGCCGGAAGGGTAGGCTGCTGTCCACGCCGAGATGGTCTGTGGCCTCTCGACGCGATCGTGGAACTGACCCGCCACCACAGCCACGCGAAGAAGGCGCGCGAGTTTGCCGTCGAATGCCCATCCGTCGTTGAACGTGCATACCTCGATCGCAAGACGGGTCTCGTTCACTACGACAGGCCGGGCGACAAGATCCCGGCGATCGAACGATGCGCCAAGCCGATCGCATTGTTCGGACTGACCGCTGAGTACGACCCGCGGCGGCGGCACGAGATGGTCGAGCAGGCGCATCTTTTTGGTTGACACGCGCGGATGGGGATGGCAGTATCGGTGCAGGCTGATCGAATGTGAGGGTTACGATGCTCAAAGAACTGCCGCTTCGGGAACGGGATCTAGCCCTCACAGGCTCGATCAGCCCACCGTCCCGGGGCGGCAGTTTTTCGCGCATGAGGACGGGGCGATGGCCTACAAGCGATTGCGTGCTGACTTCTTCGTTGATCCATCAGGAGTTGTCAGATTGCGGGCCCCGACACTTGCCCCTGGATTGCGACGCTCATTCTACGACAAGAGCAACAAGAGGTGCGCCATCTGCGGGGAAAGAGTCAAGTTCGGTGGGATTACCTGTAGCCCGTTTGACCACATCACTGCCGGGCATGTTGATCACATTCTCCCTAGATCACGAGGCGGTCAAAACGACGAAGATAATCTTCAGTTGCTATGCATCCGATGCAACTGCTCTAAGGGCCCCCGAGACTATCCAGAGAGGGTGAGGCTGCGTGCCTAGCTGGTATAGACGGGTGGACATTCGCATGGAGGGCGACGCGAAGTACCGCGCGCTCTCCGGCCCTCAGCCCAACGGCAAGTCGCTGTGGGAGAGACTGCTGTACGGATCGCACACGCTCTCGCTTCCGGGGCTGTCCGTGGCCGGCGAGGCGCAGCTCGCCGAGGGCCTTGGCTGGACCCTGAAAGGCTTTCGGGAAGCCTTCGCCGAGGTATCAGGGAAGGCTATGGCGAAGGCCGATTGGGGGGCCCGCGTAGTGTGGGTTCCGAACGCGATCAAGTACAACCCGCCCGAGTCGCCCAACGTCGTCAGGTCGTGGGGGAAGCTGTTCAACATGGTCCCCGAGTGTGCGCTGAAAGCCGAAGCCTACGCGCAACTTAAAGCCTTCATCGAAGCCTTGGGCGAAGGCTATGCCAAAGCCTTTCGGGAAGCCTTTGGGGAAGACTATGCCGAATCCTTATCCCCATCCCCATCCCCATCCCCATCCCCAACACCAACCCCACCCGCGTCTGACGACGCGGTGAGGCTTTCGGCTCTCCTGGTGGAGCTCGTGCACAAGGCGGCGCCCGGGACGAAGCCGGAGCCGGCGAAGTGGCCCGCCCTGTTCGACCGCCTCAACAGATCGGGAC
>JBDKUU010000957.1:0-2069 GCA_039679525.1 Phycisphaerales bacterium
GCTCTGCTCGCATCGTCATCGATCACTGTCTCTCGATGGGAGGGCATGATGTCCTCGCCTTCAGGCGAAACCTTCAGGTACACTTCTCCGAATGGAGAATTACCGCACGGCTTTCCGTATATCTGAGTCACAATAGGTATTGAGCTGTACCTTTGATTTGTTTCACACGTCAATGAGACATTTTGACGTTTCCATCAGGCTACGGTCGCTTCGCTCCAGGGCAGCATGCTTTGACGCAGTTTGAGGTTTTCCTGCTTCCGCAGGGTCTTGGCCGTTTCCAGTTTCCGACGGCGCTCGGCCAGCCACGTCGTCGGGTTTCCTCGATACCAGTCGACCGGCCGCAGGAACGACAGGGCCGAGTGCAGTCGCTCGTGGTTGTAGTGGTCGATGATCCGATCCACCGACGCGGCCGTCGTGGCGAAGTCGGCCGCTTCCAGTTCGTTCAGCCGCTCGTCGATGGTGCGGTGGTACCGCTCGATCTCCGCATTGTCGGTCGGCGTGTGCGGCCGGATCTTCTTGTGCATGACCCCGAACTCCGACAAGGTCTCGGCGAACTCTCGCGAGATGAGCCCCGATCCGTGGTCGCTCTGGATCTCCGGTCGTCCCGAGCCGTTCAGCTTCTCCAGAGCCGCCGCCGCTTCGATCGACACCGTCTGCCCGTCCATCCACCGCAGCAACGCATGATGCACGATGTACCGCGAGTACACGTCCATGAAGCTCAGCAGATAGTAATTGCCCTGCGGCCCACGCACGTACTTGATGTCCGTCTGCCACTTCTGATCCGGTCCCGTCGGCCGAGCCTCGCGACCCGTGCCCTGCGGCTTCGGCTTCGGTTTCCAACGACAGACCAGGTTCGCCTCCCGCAGCACGCGATACACACTCGACGACGACACCGCGCAGACCTCGGCATCCAGCATCTTCCAGGCCAACTCCCGGTGCCGGACCTCCGGATGAGCCAACGCGTAGTCGATCACGGCCTGCCGCTCGGTCGGCAGCAGCTCGTACAGGTTGCCCGGCGTCGATCGCGGGGCAGCTGTCGGACGCGGCGTTGTCTGCAACCATCGCTGGTACGTCGATCGCGGAATCTCCAGCACCGCCAACGTCTTGCTCGCCGACCAACGACTGCGATGTTTCGTCTGCTCGACCAGGCTCACCATCTCCCACTGCAACTCCAGCGGCACCTGCACGTGATCCTCTAATCCGACAGCGTTTTTTTAAGAACGAGGTTCTCGGCCGTGATCTCCGCGATCACGTCCTTCATCCGCTGCAGCTCCGCCGCTTGCTTGACAATCCGCGGATCCTCGCCCTTACGCTGGCCCCGCTTGTCCGCGAAGATCTCCTTGGCCGAACCCATCAGCTGCTTACGCCACTCGTAAATCTGGGTCGGCGATACGCCTTCCCGCCGGCACAACTCCGCCACCTTCTGCTCCGACTGCAGGGCTTCCAATACCAGCCGCAGCTTGTCTTCGGCGGTCCAATGATGACGATTCGACTCACTCACGACGGTCCTCCCTGGCCCCACCCCGGCTTCTCACACAAGAAAGCAACAGGCTGCCCTCAAGGGCAGTTCCGGTGCTTTCCGGAGGGGAAAGAAGCCGCCAGGATAACACATCCCGGCCAACCAGACCGTCACCTGTCGTCATACTCCCGAATGTCTCATTTGCCGTGAAACGTTACACGAGTACGACGCCTATGGCCAAGCGAGCGCGTGGGCGTGGCCCGTCGGCGATGTGGACCGCAACGCGAGCGTGACCTCCGCTGACGCGACGTGGGTGACCAGCCGCATCGGCCAGGCCGAGCCGTTGGCTCACCTTGTGCCTCCTCCATGATGATACAATGCCATGCCATCATCCTCCCAGATAGTGCCACAGCACGGATTTGCTGTTGAACAAAATGTGCAGGTAGATGGGGGCGAGTATAGAGCCGGTACGCTCGTAGAGGTAGCCGAGAAAAACGCCCAGGATGATCAGGGCGGGCACTTGTTGGGGCGTGGGCCAGTGCATGGCACCGAACCAAACCGCCACGCACGCGATGGCTGCCCAGCGGTGGTACAGGCTGCCCTGGCGGGC
>JBDKUU010000958.1:0-1891 GCA_039679525.1 Phycisphaerales bacterium
TACGTCGAAGAGTCGCCACCGGACGTCGCGGCCAATACTATGGTCTGCCTGGTCAACCAGGCGAATTTCCTCCTCGACCGCCAGCTCGAGTCCCTCGAGCGGCATTTTCTGAACGAAGGCGGCTTCACCGAACGACTCTACAACGCCCGCCGGCAGCAGCGGTCCCATCAGTCCTATCCGTCCCATAAGTCCTATCCTCCGAAAGACTGACGATCGCAGCCAATCTTGCGAACAGCCACCGCCTGAGCTATCATCGCACGCAAATGCCACCAGATTCATTGACAAGGAGACCGACGTGCGACTGCGATTCCGCCCTGTGGCGTTCCTCTTGTGCTCTTCCCTGCTTCTGATCGCCTCCGGCTGCTCGATCTTCCGCCCGCAGCCCGTCGTCATCCATCCCGCCAAGTCCCTGCCGGCCACGACGCCGTGGGACCTGGCGACCCTGAGCAAAGCCCCGCACTACGAATGGTCGGACCGGACCGGCCCGGTCTGGTCGCTGTACTACGCCGGACCCGAATACCAGGGCAAGCCGACCCGCGTCTTCGCCTACTACGCGAGCCCCGACACGCTCGGCGTCCAGATGCCGGACTGCGAGGGCTTCCCCGGCGTCGTCCTCGTCCACGGCGGAGGCGGAACCGCGTTCAAGGAGTGGGCCGAACTCTGGGCCAAACGAGGCTACGCCGCGATCGCCATGGACCTCTCCGGCTGCGGACCCGACAAAAAGCCGCTCCCCGACGGCGGACCCAGCCAGGACGACGACGTCAAGTTCGGCCGAGTCGACCAGCCGCCCCAGGACCAGTGGACCTATCACGCGGTCGCCGACGTGATCCTGGCGCATTCGCTGCTGCTGAGCTTCGAGGACGTCGACGCGGGCCGCACCGCGGTGACGGGAATCAGTTGGGGCGGGTACCTCACGTGCATCGTGGCCGGCTTGGACAGCCGCTTCAAGGCCGCGGTCCCGGTCTACGGCTGCGGATTCCTCCAGGACAACAGCGTCTGGCTCCCGCGGTTCGCGCAGATGACGCCCGAGCAGCGGGCCCGCTGGACCCGCCTCTGGGACCCCTCCATGTACATCGGCTCGGCGGCAATGCCGGTCCTCTTCATCAACGGCACGAACGACTTCGCCTACCCGCTCGACAGCTACGCCAAGACCTACAACCTCGTGAAGGACCGCAATCTCCGCATCACGGTGAACATGCCCCACGGCCACCGAGAAGGCTGGTCCCCGGCGGAAATCGGCCTCTTCATCGACGAGCACCTGCTGGACGGCAAGCCCCTGCCCAAGATCCAGCGCCCAGCCGTCGCCGACGGCCAAGCCGTCGCGAAAGTCCAATCCAAAACGAGACTGGCCTCAGCCGAACTCATCTACACAACGGAAACCGGCCCGATCAACAAGCGGAACTGGCAGAAGGTCCCGGCCGAGATCCAAGGCAAACGCATCGTAGCAAGAGCCCCGCCGCAAGAAGCAACGATCTGGTTCCTAACGGTCACAGACAGCCGAGAGGCGGTGACATCGAGCGAGTTGATCTTCGCATCGAAGCCATAGCGCCGACACGAGGCACTCCTGTTCGTAGTGTGCCCGTAAGGGCATATCGGGGATCAGTTTCAAGTTTGAAGTGTCAAATGGGAAGCAAGAGGAGGCATCTGAAGTCTTCTCCGCTCCGGCTTCAAACTTGAAACTTCACACTTCCAACTTCGGAAGATAACGCCTCGCGGCGTCACTACGAGCGGGTTTCCGCCTGCGAAAACACCCTCTCAACAAAGTCCGAGAGGAAATCTCGGGGACCTCAGGCGGCGCCTATTCGTCGATATCTCCAATTTGCAGCAGCGGGATGTCGCGCAGAACAAACGGGATCTTCACTTCTACCGGATGAACCAGGATGATATGACG
>JBDKUU010000959.1:0-4176 GCA_039679525.1 Phycisphaerales bacterium
ACATGTCCGGCTTGTAGGCGTGGCCGACGCCGGGGTAGTGCAGGCCGCGGAAGTCGTCCGGACGGTCGTAGGATCGGTAGAGGTGTTCCAGGAAGGCGTTGACGATCCGCACGCCGTCGGCGGGCGAGCCTTCATCCCGGTCGCCTGTGAGGGTCAACAGGGGGCGGGGGGCGATCAGGCCGACGATCGATTCGGCGTCGATACCCTCTTTGAGCAGGTTGGGGACATAATAGTAGATGCCGTGCGCGTTGACCGAGCCTCGGGCGATCAGGTTCTGGTATCGTGTCAGGCAGGCGACGCAGACCGCGACTTTGATGCGGTCGTCCAACGCGGCCAGCCACCAGGTGCGGGTCGAGCCCATGCTCACGCCCATGGCCGCGATCCGGCTCAGGTCCACCTGCGGCCGGGACGCCAACAGGTTCAGCGCGAGCATGTCGTCGCGGACCATCATTCCCCAGAGCGTTCGGCCCTCCCAGAGGAAGGTTTTGAAGAGGGCCGCTTCGACGCTCGCTCCCATTTCCCGCTCGCCGGCCGGGCCTTGGAAGCGTCGCTCGCCGAATCCGTAAGCGTCGATGCCCTGGACCACGTAGCCCCGGCGGACGAGTTCTTCGCCGGTTGCGAAGCCCAAGTCGGGGTGGACGCACTCCAGGAGTTCTCGCGTGCCCAGGTCGTACTGTTCCGCGTGCCAGTGGTGGTAGAGGACGGCGGGGCGAGGACCTGTCACGTCGCTCGGGATGAGGGTGCGGCCGAAGACGGCGTCGCCGACGCCGTTGTCGAAGCTGAACCTCTCGACGATGTACCCGGGCCTCTCCTCGACGCCCAGCACGGTCGCTTTCGGAACAAACAGGGGCGGCAGATCGCCGAGGAGCCGGCGGATCGTGCTGCGCAGTTCGCCGCGTCGCGTCTCCCACTGAGCTGAGGTCTCAGGCCGGGCGGTCGTAAACATCGGGAAACCGCCCTTGAGGGTGTCATGTGTCTGGGGCATTCGTGACTCCATCCATCGCCTGCATGATTTCGAAAGACAAGACCGTCTGTCCTCCTGTATCATACTCGCGTCAATCGTTGAAAGGGAGTGCCATGATGCAGGTTCGCTGTGTTCTTGTCGTCGCCGCAATGTTGGTTCTGAACGCTCTCGTCGGTCTTGCCGAGACGCCGAAACCTCAGAACTGGGTGGCCACTGGGGACTTGGGAGCCAGGCCCACCAGAGTCACCGAGACTCTGCCGTTGTCGGATCAGGCCAACGAGGGACATTGGCAGCGATTTGAGCCGATGTCCGACGAATTCGACGGCGGGTCGCTCGACCCGAACAAGTGGTGGCCGAAGAACCCGGGATGGCTTGGCAGGCAGCCGGCCCTGTTCTATCCGGGCAACGTCCAGGTCTCCGACGGCAAGCTGCACCTGACGATGCGAAAGCAGGAAGCGCCGGAGATGCCCAAGGATCGGGGATACCACACATACACGTCGGCCGCGGTGCAGAGCAAGACCCGGGTCTGCTACGGGTATTTCGAGGTCAAGGCCAGGGCGATGAAGTCCGCCGGCTCCAGCTCGTTCTGGTTCTATGACAGCACGCCAACCCTATGGACGGAGATCGACGTGTTCGAGATCGGCGGGGCCGCGCCCGGCTTCGAGCGAAAGTACAACATGACGCTGCACGTGATGAAGACGCCCGAGGACCCGAATCACTGGTCCGTCGGCACGACGTGGATCGCCCCGTTCGACTTGGCGGCCGATTACCACGTGTACGGGATGCAATGGGACAAGGACCGGCTCAGTTGGTATGTCGACGGCGTGCTGGTCCGCTGGGTCCAGAACACACACTGGCGCCAGCCGCTGACTTTGAACTTCGACAGCGAGACGATGCCGGAGTGGTTCGGCCTGCCCCAAGACAGCGACCTGCCTTCCACGTACAGCATCGAGTACGTTCGGGCGTGGAAGAGGGCGGACACGCCTTGAACAGTCGATCGGCCGTCGCCGGCGATCACAGACTGCTGAAGTAGTACTCGCCCTTGAGGACGCGCTCGATCGCGGGCAGGAGCAGGTCCCCGGCCCGCTGCTTCGGGACGAATCCGGATGCGCCCGCGCCCGCAGCACGGCCGGCGTACAGAGACTCGTCATGCATCGAGAGGATCAGGACGACCAGGTCGGGGTGCTCGGCCTTGAGCTTGCTGGTCAGCTCGATGCCGTCCACCTCGCCCAACGACACATCGACGATCGCCAGGTCGAACGGCTCGTGTTGAGCGACCTCGATCGCCTGCTGCGCATTGTTGACTGCCGCTCCGACCTCGAACCCCGGCTGCTGGCCCAGCAGCTCGCAGAGTCCCCGTCGCATGATGTAATGATCGTCCACGACAAGGATCCGCGTCGTGGCGGTTGATTTCTCCTCGCTGCCCATGCTGATCGTGTCCTCGGATACGCCGATTGTCTCGTGGATCGTTGTCATCGTTGTCCTCACTGCTCCACTCACATCTGTCGTGTATGGGCGTCCGTGCCCTTGGATCGTCCAGGGCCACTCCTGTCGATTTCGCCCGTACACAGAATAGGATAATGATTCGCCGGGAGATATAAAATCGGGGAGGCGTCTGTTTTTCTCATCAGACGAACCCCTTCCTGGATCATCGGGGTTTCCCCTATGAGCGAGGTCTGATCGGCCAGGCGGGAGACTTGGGTATCCAAACCCGGCGGGCCGGCTATCGCTGGAGTTCCGAATTGACCCACTGGATCGCCGAACGCAGCAGTTCGCTGGCGTCCTGGAGGGCGAGCTTGTCCTTGATGTGCGCGCGATAGGTTTCGATCGTCTTGACGCTCAGGTGGAGCCGGTCCGCCATTTCTCGCGTGTTGAACCCTTCTCCGATCATGCGGAAGACCTCGAGCTCGCGATCGCTGAGACTCTCGATGGCCGAGGCGGGTTTCTTGCTGACGCCGCCGACGAGCTTGCTGACCATCTTGGCGGCCATCATATCGCTGACGTAGACTTCGCACGCCAGGACCCGCCGGATCGCGGTGAACACTTTCTCGGTGGCCTCCTGTTTCATGATGTAACCGCGAGCCCCGGCCCGCAGCGCACGCTCCCCGTAGATCGCTTCATCGTGCATCGACAGCGTCAACACCGGCAACTCGGGGTACTGAACCTTGAGGTCCTTGATCAGCTCCACGCCGCTGGTGTCCTTGAGCGAAATGTCCACGATCACCATGTTGGGCTTGAGGTCGCGGATGGCCTGCATGGCCTGATGGGCGTCCTCCGCCTGGCCGCAGACCAGCAGATCGGTTTCCTGGTTGATCAACTGCGCGAGCCCCTGGCGGACGATCGGGTGATCGTCTACGATCAGGACCGTTCGTTTTCCGCGGACATCCGTATTGCTTTGCGTCCTGTGCGGCATTTTTCTCTGCACCCCTTTTCGCCGTTGCGGCTTCGCGTCGAAATCGCAGGCGACCTGGATTTCCCCGGTCGGCGCCTGCCGAACCGTCAGTATACCACCAATCTCTTTCGCACGATAGCCCGTCGCCTGCAATCCCATACCTCTTTTTCGCGGAAGACGCCTGGGGAACTTGTGGCCCTCGTCGACGACGGACAGATTCGAGCCTGCTCTCGCCCGCCGATCCCGATGCTCCCTGCTCGATGTGTTTGCCCTGTGTCGGCTTCGCGGACGGGCGTCGGCGAATCCGGCGTGCCTGTCCGTTCTCGTCTTTACGCAGGGCCTCGATCTTCTTGTGGTGACGCGATTCACGTTCGCCGTGGCGTCCTGTCACGACATCTACGGCGTCGCAGGCCGCACGTGCTCCGATGTTCATGATAGACTCTCTTTCATCGTCGAATCAACAGGAAACCCCGGCCTTTTCGTCGACGGCGTACGCCCGGGGTCTCCGGCAGGCAGAAGACATCCGGGCAAACGACAGAGGTGGATTCGCAACAAGATGCTGTGTCATAGGGGATTTCCCGATGCAAAAACCAGCGTCGAACCGGATAACAGAAGCAGCCATAGCCTGATTTACCAATTGTCCGACTTTGCTACCATGACGCTCATCCTTGGTTCTTTATGGAAGGGGATCATCATGAGTGATATGGAGCTTCTCAAACGGTATGCCGCGGGCGAGGAAGACGCCTTCCAGGAGCTCGTGAGACAATACAGGGACAGTCTCTATGCGTTTCTTCGGAGGTTCCTGAGTCAGTCGGACGTG
>JBDKUU010000960.1:0-3360 GCA_039679525.1 Phycisphaerales bacterium
ATAACGCCCGTTCGTAGTGTGCCCGCAAGGGCATACCGGAATCAGTTTGAAGTTTGAAGTGTCAAGTTGGAAGCAAGAGAGGATGACCATCGAACCTCTGCGTCGCTCACTTCAAACTTGAACTTCCAACTTCTCAAGACAACGCCTTGCGGCGTCACTACAAGCGTGCCCTCCCTCAGCGCGCAGCCTTCAGCACGGCTCGAATGTTCTCGCTCGGCACCTGGGGCGGAATCCCGCCGCCGCAGGACAGAATGACGCGGCTTCTGTCGCTCAGCGACTCGATGGCCGCTTTCGCAACGCTCTCCACTTCGGCCGGAGTGCCCTGAGCCAGCACATCTCTTGGCGGGATGTTGCCTAGCAGGGTCACTTTGCCGCCCGTCAGCTCTTTCATCTGCGTCAGCGAGTGCTCGAAACTGAAGTTGAAGAGATTGATGCCGATCTCGTTGAGGAACTTCGCGGTGACCAGGCCCTGGGCGTCGTTGTGGAAGAACCGCACGGGCACGTCGAGACAGCCGAAGATCTGTTTGAGGTACGGCAACGCCGCGGCCCGGAAATCCTGCTCGCCGAGGAAGCCGACGATGTCGTCCAGAACGAAAATGCCTTCAATCGTGGGGACGCACTCTTTCTGGTAGCGAATCCAATCAACGATGAACTCCGTAATCAGCGTCAGAAATCGTTGGGTCTCCTCGGGATCGGTGCGGATCGCCATGAGGAACTCGGTCGTGCCCATGAGGAAGGTCGCGATGTTGAGCGGACCCCGCGAGACGGCGAACCGAATCGAATGCCCCGCCTTCTCGATGCGTTCCCGATTCAGCTCCAACCTGCGAATGACGAAGGGGAGCAGGCCATCGGTTCGAGGATTGGGCTTTTCGATGCCGGCGATGTCGCCGATCGTCTTGACGATCTTGTCCGCGAAGGGCAGCTCGTCGCGAGCCCACCGGCACTTGCTGCCGAACGCCGAGGGCTCCGTGCACATGCCGAACTCCGACCAGAAGCCCGGCAGGAACATGGCGTCCGGGAACTCCCGCACGGCCTTGAGATTCGCGGCCAGCCATTTTTCTTCGCTGCCATAATAGTCCAGCGTGGACATGCCCGCCCAGCCGGGAAGCCAGGGGCTGTCGATGATGAACCCCACCGGCATCGGATTGAAGACCTCGCCGGCGAGGATCGCCAGCAGTTTCTCCCATTGATCGTTAGTCATGGATCGTTCCCGTAGTGCGTACCACGCACCATCTTCTCTTGGCCGCATGACAATGAAATGGTGCGTGGTACGCACCCTACAGCCCTATCCGTCCTGTTCAGAACACCCGAACCTCGACCTCGGCCCCTTTTCGCTCGGCCGACACATAGGCGCTGTAGATCGTCGAAATGCAGTCGGCCGCCAGGCAACTGTCGCTCTGGACCGGGTCGCCATAGGCGATGGTTCGATAGAATGATTCGATTTCCTGCGGATAGCCCGTGAACCAGTCCTCGTCGGGCGACGGGTTCGTCCAGCCCTGCTTGGTCCCGATCTTCTCGACAACGTAGACGTCCTTGAAGTTCGCGTCGACCGGGTTGTACGTCGCCATCGCCGTGTTCGGGTTGATGTTGCAGAACGTCCGGGGGTTGTTCGCGGCCACCTCCAGCCAGTTGTGAATCCCGCCCCGGATGATGTCCGAGGCGAAGATCGTCGCAACCGTGCCGTCCTCGAACGTCACGTGCATCATCGAGAAATCGTCGATGTCGAAGTAGTCGCAGCGGATATGGCCCTCGTTGCGGAAGTTCGGCATCCGCGTCAAAGCGTGCACGCGGGCCGTCACCGTCTTGGGCCGGATGGGTTTGCCGTCGCGGGCCTTGCCCTCGATCTGCTTGAGATAGAGGGCCGCGCCCAGCGGGTGACAGCCTTTGCCGATCATGACCCCGCCGCCGGAGAACTTCCAGTAGGCGTAGGTCCTTGCGTGCGAGCCCGAATGCGCCTCCTCGCCGTGGAGCCAGAGGATCTGAGCCCCTGTCTTTTCGAGGATCTCCCGCTCTTTCTGGACCGACGGCGCGTAGACCCAGTTCTCCGCGTAAAGGATCCGGCCCTTGCTCTTTTTCTCCGCCTGGAGCATTCGCTCGATGCTGGCGAGAGCCTTCTCATGGACGATTTCCTTTGGAAAATCCTGGCCGTTAAAGTTCGGGTCGCCGTCGCCGAAGAACCCGGTCAAAGGCTTTTCCACGATGGCGAATTTGTCCCGCTCCAGGGCCGCGATGGCGACCGACTCGTGCGACGAAGCGGTCGTGCAGCAGTGGATCACGTCGACGTCGTCGATCAGTTTCTCCAGCGACTTGTAGGCGGGAATCCCCCGCTTCTGGCCGTAGGCCTCGGCCCCTTCCAGGGCGTACACACCTTTGACTTCGACGTTCGTGCCGTAGACTTTGTGAATGGCCTCGAAATGGAACGAAGCGGAAAAGCCGGCTCCAACGATGCCGGCCCGTACGGTCTTCTTCATAGGATCTCCCCTACTTCTTGATCTTTGCGCTCGGAGTCATGTCGGCCTTCAGATCGCCCAGGACGAATTGGAAACCGTCGAGGTAGTGCTGAAGGACGATCGGGTTCCAGAACAGCTCGTGCTGATGGCCCAACGCACAATAGAACACGCGGCCTTCGCCGTAGCTCTTGATCCAGGTCATGCCGAAATCCATGTCCTGGCGATGAATCAACGCTTTCTGCTCGGGCGTGATCCGCGTCCGCACCGGGTCCACGCTGATCAACACCCGCAGATTCTCCCGGGAATAGGGATCTTTCACCTGATAGATTTCGTCGGTCACGATGAAGTACGGCTCGCGGAAGGCCGCGGCCAGCGGATGGTCCGGCTCCTCGATTCGCAGCACGACGGTCGTGCCGGAGACCCAGGGATGGTTGTCGAACCGGGCGCCGACGATGTCCCCGAACTCGGGCCAGCCCGCGAAGCTCGCGACACCGGCGTGGATCACGGCCAAGCCGCCCCCCTCGCGAACGAAATCAGCCAGACTCTTCTTGAGCAGCTCGTCTCGCTGGCGGGCCTTCGCCTGCTCATCAGGCGAGAGCTTCGCGAACTCCTCAGGCAGGAAGATCTCCTCGTTCGTGTTGTTCAGAACGACCGCGTCGAACTGGCTGATCTTCTGGGGCTCGAACAGGCTGTCGTCGTCGCTGACCACAGCCTCGAACGCACCGGTCCGTTGCCCCATGATCTCGAACGCCTTGGCCCCATAGGGACGAGCGGTGTGCTTATAGCCCCAGGACCGGGAGAACACCAGCAGCTTGCGGAGCTTCTCCGCCGGCACGCGAGCTTTGGCGGGCATCGCCGCTTCCATCCTGGCGATCTCCTCGGCCGAAGGAACCGGGTCCTGCCCGAGCAG
>JBDKUU010000961.1:0-4645 GCA_039679525.1 Phycisphaerales bacterium
GCATTCACGGGCGATGGATCATGCGAAGCCTGGCCATGGCCCTGGCGATGGTGGGCGTGAGAATCCTGATCGCGGCCTTCGCTCAAGCATAGAGCGTCCCGCGTCGCAGGAGTCTCAAGACACTCGATTCCCTTGGGCGTCGAACCCTATCGCTTGTCGCCTCGTCACGTGTCATCCCTGCGAAGCCCCCCAGGGGCTGCGCCCTCGCTGTTCTACACATCTTCGGCCTGTCGAGATCCGAGGCGTTCAAGGCGTCTAAGAGCGGGGGCGCCGCCCCCGGACCCCCCGAGATTTTGCGCTTTGGGCCAGAGGCATGGACCCGATGCTGCGCATCGCCGTGGCCGAGGCGGCCATCAGTTGCCCTCTTCCATACCATGCCACCAGCGAGGGTGGCGTTGCGCGCCCCTTCGCAACGTTCGGCACCACAAGCGAACGCCTCGTTCGCGTTCAAGCCGGAGGCCCCAACGCGAAAAACTCCCCCTGCACGACCGTTTCGGGCGTGCCGCTCCAGCGGTTCCGACTGTCTCCCAGCACATGGCGGGCCGGCTTTCACTGTACTCGAAATGTCAGTCGAACAGCTCGCGGAACTTCTTTTCGATGTCGGGGTTCTCGCAGAGGGTCTGGCCGATCAGGACCGCACGCACGCCGATGGATTTGAGCTTCTGCACGTCGGCTCGCGTCTTGATCCCGCTCTCGGAGACCAGCTCCGCGTCGTCTTCCAGCAGGCTCGACAGCCGGGCCGTCGTTCGGATGTCCACCTGCATCGTGGCCAGGTCGCGGTTGTTGATCCCCAGCACGCTGTAGCCTTTCTTCGGGAACCCGACCATGCTGCGCACGGTCAGCAGGCAATCCACGTCGTGGACCTCCATCAGCACGGTCATGCCGAGCTCGCTCGCGGCGATCATCAGGTCCATGAGATTGCCCGGCGTCAGCGCCTCGGCGATCAGCAGAATCGCATCGGCACCGGCCGCACGCGACTCGTACACCTGCCACATGTCGACGATGAAATCCTTCCGCAGAACGGGCAGCGACACCGCCTCTTTGACCTGTGTGAGATACTCGAGCCTGCCCTGGAAGTACTTTTCATCGGTCAGGACGCTGATCGCGTCGGCCCCGGCCTTTTCGTACATCCGGGCGATCGCCACCGGATCGAAGTCCGCACGGATCACCCCGGCCGACGGCGACGCCTTCTTGACTTCGGCGATCACGTTGATGCCGCGAACGTGCCGCTTGGTCACCGCCTTGTAGAAATTCCGGCATCGGGGCAGACTCGCAATCCGCTTCTGGAACTGCTCCACCGAGGTCCGCGACTGCCGTGCCCGCACTTCTTCCCGTTTGTCGGCGACGATCTGATCCAGAATAGTAGCCAAAGCAACCTACCCCTAAGCGTGATTGTCGATGTTCGATTCCTGATTCCAAGAGCGCGTCCAACCGGGGCTCTGAAGATCAACAATCACAGAATACACCTCAACCCTCACCCTTGTTCTGGCGCGCCCATCTGATTGGCGATGCTGACGAAGCCCATGTGCAGGTCCGAGAGCGTGTTCTTCAACATCTTCTGCTCTTCGGGCGTCAGGTTGCCCTTGGTCTTCTCCGACAGCATCTCGAGCATGTCGATATTGTAGCGGGCCATCTCCAGGTCCACCCCGCGCTCCTCCTCGCCTCGCACGCGGATCAGACCCAGGGCGAACAGCGTCTGCGTCGCGAGCATGCTGACTAGGGTCGCGAAACTTCCCGGAGGCAGGGGTCCGCCGCCCGCGGCTTCCTCGGCCTCTTTCTTTTCCATCTCCTCTTTCTCCTTGGAGGCCAGGACGTCCTTTTCCCGCTGCGCCTGCTGCTTCCAATCCTCGTCGATGATGATGAGCTTCTTCTCTTGGTCTGCCATTGTCATCTTCCCCTGTATTTTTTCATGCTCCGGTCGATATCGCGTTTCTGCGCCCGCTCGGTGATGCTCTTTCGCTTGTCGTACTGCCGCTTGCCGTGGGCCAGGGCCAGCTCCACCTTGGCCAGCCCCTTGCTGCTGAAGTACAGCCGCACGGGCACCAGCGTGAAGCCCTTCTGCTCGAGCTTGACCCCGATCCGGTGCAGCTCGGTCTTGTGCAGCAGGAGCTTTCGCTTGCGGCTTGGATCGTGGTTCATATGGCCCGCCTGCTGATAGGGGGCGATCTTGGCTCCCACGAGCCAGCATTCATTCTCGATCATCCTGGCGTACGAGCCTGTCAGATCGGCCGGTGCGGCCCTGAGCGACTTGACCTCGCTGCCGCGCAGCTCGATGCCGGCCTCGTACTTCTCTACGAGTTCGAAGTCGTGGTAGGCCTTCTTGTTGATGGCCGCCGGCGTCTGTTTTTCTTTGTCTGTCAGGTTCTTCGCCATGAAACCATGATAGCGGCGAAGGCCCGGATTTGCAAGGAGCGACCCCGGCAACCCTGCGTCCGGCTGTGCTCTACACCGTTCTGCGTCGGATTCCGCCGATCAGGCCGACACCGATGGCGGCCAGAAGAACGCCGCCGGGGAGGGGGACCGCGCTGACTTGCGGGTCATTCGCGTTGGTGGCCTGGAACCACAGGCCGTTGCCCTGCTGGTAGACGTCATAGGTGAAGCCGCCGGGCGTACCCGGGAAGTCGTAGCTGATCGTCGAGGCGAACTCGCCGATGCCGCCGTCGGCCTCCAGGAACATCAGGCTCGCGCTCTGACCCGGCGGAAGATCGCCGCTGATGTCGTAGCCGTCCAGGAACTTCAAACGAATCGTCCCGCCCGCGAGGTCGGCTTCGCCGACGCCATCGAGCAGATCGGACTCGCCCGCGCCGAATCCGCCGATCTCGATCTCCAGGACGCCCGGACCGCCCAGCGTGTAGTCTCTGTTGACCGCGAGGGTCCCGGCGGAATTGCCCGGGGCAACGAGGCCGTTGTCGGTCAGCGAGCCGACTTCGCCGCCGCCCTTCAGCGTGCCGAGAGTTCCGACGTTCACGGCGTCGCCGACGTTGCCCGCCACGGCCAGGGTTCCGCCGTTGACCGCGATGGGTCCGCCCGCCGATCCCGTTCCCGTGAGGGTCCAGGTCCCCGCTCCTTCTTTGGCGAGCGTCTCGAAGCCCGTGATCTGATCGATGCCGATCGTGCCGGCGCCGTTGAGAGTCAGGCTGTCAGTCCCGGCGCCTCCATTGATGGCGCCGGTGATCGCAGAGCTCGTGCCCAGCGACATCGTGTCGTCGCCGCCGCTGAGGTCGACCGCCGGTGATGGTGGCGTCCGCCTCGTTCGCAACAGTTCCTGTTCCGCCCGTGATCCAGGCGCCGATCGTGGCGCCGTTGGCGGTGATGCTGCCGCCGCTGTGGTTGACGATCGTTCCAGTGCCCTGGATCGCCACGCCCTGGTAGTTGTTCCCGGTGATCGAGCCGCTGTTTTCGACCGTGCCGGGCCCGAAGAGGTACACGCCGAGTCCGGACGTGCCGCCGTAGCCGCCGGTCAGGACGCCGCCGGCCCGATTGGTCACCGTGCCGCCGCCATTCAAGAGGACGGCCGTCCCGCGAGAGCCGCCGTCGCCATAGGCGAGGATTTGGCCGCTATTGTCGACGACGCTTGTCGGGGAAGAGCTGATCAGGTTGACGCCCATGCCGCCCACCGCGTCGGAAACACCGTCGGTGATGGTGTCCGATTCAGTGTTTCTCTGTTCATCTCTTCTCCTCCCTGAATGAACGTACGATCGTACAGATGCCTCTAACACTTGTGGCCGTCACAGCCGGACCAAACCGCAAAAGAAGAAGTGGGTCGCCCGGGCCTCGCTGCCCCGGAACTCGACACGACAGAAGGTTCTCCGACGGAGGCCCTCGTGTCAAGCCCAAATCGGGAACGTCGGGACCGATAAATCCGCGATGGCCGCGACTGCCAACTGCCGATCCGGCCCGTTTTCTCGTTGTGTTTTCCGGTCCTTCCGGGTATGATAAGCGACAATGGGATCGCACCGATGGTTGGGAGGTTCAAAGGGTCCCCGCGGCAAGCGAGCAGGAGGTGTCCACGTGTTCCCCAGGGCCGGGGGAGAAACGGACTGAATTCACATCCGGTCTGCCCGAGCAAGGGCACGATATCGTAAGCGGATTTGGCGGAGAAAACATCATGCGGGAGTTGCTTCGAAAAGCTGTGATTGCGGCGGTGGTCTGCGCATGGGTTCAAGGCGGGCTCGCCGGGGCGGATGAGATCCCGGCGGTCTCCCCTGTTTCCGAACAACGGCTCCTGGCGGAAGCCCCGTTCACCTGCGAGGTGGACGCCGCGGGCGATCCGTCGACTCTGCTCACGGTCGAGTTTTCGTCCACCGAAGGCGGCAGCGTGACCAAGCCCGGAGAGGGGGCTTTTCAATGCGAGCGCTGGCAGGTGCTGGAGGTCGAGGCAACGCCTGATGAAGGCTACATGTTCACCGGGTGGAGCGGTCTGGCAGTGAGCATCGGCTATCTGTCGGCGACGCAACAAAGCCAGAACCTCATTGTGGTCCAGGACTGCGCGGCAGTAGCGCATTTCAAGCCCACGACGGGAGAGATGCTCACTCTGACTGTGTCTTCGACGGAAGGCGGCCAGGTCCATAAGCCCGGCGAAGGCACCTTCTCGTACATGCAGGGCACCACGGTGACTTTGATGGCCTTTTCCCACATGCGCCAC